>JANWLI010000094.1 GCA_025450975.1 Candidatus Kapaibacterium sp.
CCTTCTTCTTAATGTATCACCTACTGGTAAGGTAGCTTTATTGCATGAGTTCAAGCTGCCGACGAATATCGGTTACCCGATTTTCGAGCGCTTTATCATGCTTAAGTTCATCAATGACGGTCTCTCGGGCATGAATGACCGTCGAATGGTCGCGGCCACCGAAATGCATGCCGATCGTCTTGAGCGAATGCTGCGTCAGCTCCGTACAGAGGAACATCGCAACGTGACGGGCAACGACGATCTCCTGGCGGCGCGTCTTATCGGCGAGCATCCGTGGCTCGATCGAGAAGTACTTTGCGACGCTGTTCTGGATCGTCTCGATCGTCAGCTGCGGTAACGTACGGCGTGCCACCTGTCGCAATACATCGCGAGCCAGATCGACGGAAAGCGTCGTGCTCGTTAACGATGCTTTGCTCAGCAGCGAGATGAAGCAGCCTTCGAGTTCACGAATATTGGTCGTGACGTTCGAGGCAAGAAACTCAAGCACTTCTTCGCGGATCTCGACCTGGTCACGCTCTGCCCACTGGCGGAGAATGGCAAGGCGCATTTCCAGCTCCGGAGCACCGATATCGGTCGTCAGTCCCCACTGAAGTCTATTCAGTAGGCGATCGTCGATATCTTTAAGCTCTTTCGGCGGGCGATCGCAGGTCAGAATGATCTGCTTGCCCTTTTCGCGTAACTCGTTGAATGTATGGAAGAACAGCTCCTGCGTCTTCTCCTTGCCGGCAAGGAATTGGACGTCGTCGATGATCAGCAACTCGATCGAACGATAAAAATTGCTGAATTCATTGATGCGCTTTACCTGCACAGCATCGATGTATTCGGTCGTAAAACGATCGCTGGTCGTGTAGTAGACACGAACATCCGGGTAGCGTTCGCTGGTATGATTACCAACAGCTTGCACAAGGTGAGTCTTCCCCAATCCGACATTGCCATAAACGACAAGCGGGTTGTAGCGAGTACCGCCAGGATTGTTTGCTACGGCAATTGCCGCAGCATAGGCAAGATTGTTGGATTCGCCGCGAATGAATGAGTCGAACGTATAATTCGGGTTCAGATTCGATGCGATCGGCGCGAGCTGCTCGACAGGCGGTGCGAACACCGGCTGGTTTACCCGAACTCTTGCATTCGGCTGATCGAAACGATTGACGGGCTCCGTTTTCGCTGAAGGAGCCAGGATCGTCTCAACCGGAAGCGGCGTATCGGCTTCATTACCGTGTTCGAACTCGAATTTCGCCGATTGGCCCAAAAATTCGGCCAAGAGCGATTCGATGAGCGTCTGATAATGCTGTAGTACCCACTCGGAAATAAACGAGCTTGGCGCTTTAAGCAAAAGGCAGACGCCTTCAAGCGAGACCGGCTCAAGCGGTTCGAACCATGTCGTAAAACTTTGCTGGGTAACCTGCTGCCTGATCTGCTCGGCAACCCGGTCCCAAAGTACACGAGCTGCAGCATGCATTTCATCATGCGGCGGGGTATCGCTGCGCAGTTGTCCGTTCGTATCGATGATCACGCCTCCTGTCGCTAACACGGTGATTGACTCACTTTCCTGCATTACGTCGCTTGTGGTTTCCAACGACGAAATACTTTCTGTATTCAAGGTCTGTTCCTTTTACTAATGATTAGAGATATAGTTTTTCCACAAGCAGCTCTGAATCCTATTGCGACGAACAATCCAACGTTCTCTGTCCACATATATACAAAAGATCTTACTCACACTGTAATGCCTTACGATATCAGCATTCTCACACTTATTCACAATCCATTAACAACCGAGCTGCGCTTGTGCGTACTACAATCTTATGAAAACTTTTTATTAACATTCTAAAAAATCAAAATTATCATGTTCCGCGCGACAACGATCCGAGAATGATCTGCCGCGAAGCTCCGGTAGTTTGCACAAGATGAATACGATCCTGATCGACAAATGCTTTTGCAAAATAGGCAAACGCTAAGGCTTCCTTGAGTTCTGAAGCGATTCCATACGTATCGGAAGTAACGACCGTAGCCCGCGGAAGCAGTTCTTGGAGCCTCCCCATCAGGAGATGATTACGGGCTCCTCCGCCGCTTGCAATGATCTCTAATGTTTCGACCTGAGGATGGGTCGAACGTATCGCTTCAGCAATGCTACGAGCTGTCAATTCTGTCGCCGTTCGTAAAGCATCTGCTTCCGGTAACTTATCCGATTCAACTGCATCGACAAACACATTAAAAAACTCTCTGCCAAACAGCTCACGGCCTGTTGATTTCGGAGGTGGCGCTGAAAAATAATGATGCTCTAACATTTTAGATAACAAGAGCTCATCAACTTCTCCCTGAGAAGCCAGAAGTCCGTCCTTATCATACGAGACATTGAAATAACGATCAGCAAGGGCATCCATGATCATATTGCCCGGGCCGGTATCGAAGGCAAGTATCCCTTTTTCCCATCGCGGGAGGTACGTAATATTGGCGATCCCACCAATATTGAGCGTTACCCGGTCCTTTTCGCGACTTTGCAGAAAGCGTGCATCAAACATCGGGACCAGCGGCGCCCCTTCGCCACCTAGTGCTATATCAGCCGACCGGAAATCGCTGACAACGTCAATGCCAGTCAATGCTGCAAGCGCTGGCCCAGATCCAAGCTGGAATGTCGCTCCGACAGGCGGCAGATCGGCATGAAAAAAGATCTTCTTGGGAAGATGGCGGATCGTCTGCCCATGCACGCCGATCGCCTTGATCGTTTCAGGGGGGATATTAGCCATACTCAGGCATTCGCTCACTGCAATGCTATATAATTGCGCCAGGACAAAATGCATGCGCACCAGTTGCTCGAGATCGACCTTCTGCTCAGTTGCAAATGACAAAAGTTCTTCTCTGATCTCTGAGGGGATCGGGTAGGTATGCGAGGCAACTACTACCGGTCGTGCTTCGAATGCAGCCACGACGCAATCAATGCCGTCGAGACTTGTCCCGGTCATAATTCCTACATATAGATCGCCTGCCGCACTCATGGGAGCCGTTGTTCGATCTTTACCGAATCAGCTGCAGCGTCTTTTGTCTCGCGACGGTGTGTGAGCGTAACAACGAGAAGAAATACACCAGAAACGACAATAAACGCGACAAGGCGGATAAAAATCGACTGACCTTTAAGCAATACCCGGATACCAGAAGGACGGTCTTCCCGTCCAAAGGTTGGTACACGCTTTCGTAGTAATGCCATTAGAAAAAGAGTTTACGAACCAGATCGGTCACCAGCACCAGAGCGAACACAATAGAGACAACTGAGATGGTCCGAAATACCCACATCCATGTGCGGACATCGGCAGACTTCGTCCCGAGTACAATACTATGATCGGCGTAATAGACGCTCTCATAATAGCAGAAGATCGCGACCGCTACCGATATAAGAAGGAGCGTTGCCCTCGGTAGAATGATCTGCATCACAATAATACTATTGAGCTACTAGCCTGAACGCAGGGCCCGTTGCCACGCCATCAAGATAAAGTCGGGCAAAATAGATCTGCGGCTCCGATGCAGTAAACGGCAACGTATGTTCACCCGCTCCGAGCATGCCAAATCCCATACCGCCCACTTCACGTCCCAATGCATCATAAATGCGGATAGCGGCATCACCGGGGCGATCTAGTTTAAAGACGACGGTTGTTTGCTGGCTTGCCGATACGAAGGGATTCGGATAGCTGGAAACGATCCTCGAAGCGCTAGTACGGGAATTCCGGCCAACACTTTGCTCGATGAATGTACTGTCGCGATCCTGTACCAGTAATACTGCATCAAGAAAAAAGCCTTTAGAGCCAGGTATTGTGTCCCCTGGTTCATTATTTTCCGTTAGAGAGAACTCCATGTACGTATAGTCTTTCCCATAGAGTTGGATGACCGTAAGCGTATCGGTGATATAATATTTCTGCGACTCATAGAGGATTGCGCCTTCATCATTGATCTTGATAAACTTTACCTGAGCTGCCGAAGTATCGACACCAGGATCCTGCTTTCCCCAAATGTAGATCGTCGACGTGTCCTGAATGGTCAGGGCATTGACTCCATTAGTCGAAGTAAACATTATATCGAGAAACGGCCCAGTACCAGCCGAGCCGAAATGAGCAAATAGGTTGTCAGGTACACCGAGCGCATTTTGAGGCTCGGCTACTTTGTACGCTCCATCAGGATTGAGATAGATCGAATCCGCATAGGTGGAGTCATGAACCGTTATCGTGCCAGCGGAGGAGTTCTGGACCGAAAGTAAGAGTAGGAGTGCAACACAAAGGCTAAATGAGTATTTCATACGTCTGTGTCAGGATGTAATATTGATTGAAAAACTCAGGTTCAGGGGTAAAAGTTACTCACCCTACCCAAGAATTTTTTGAAATAAGGCGTTTAAGCTAACTCGTTGTTTTGCCATATCTTCTGAAACGAGCTTCACGTCGGCAAGCGTAGGCATGAAATTCGTGTCTCCGTTCCAGCGAGGGACAATATGCCAATGCAAATGATCTTCGATACCCGCCCCGGCACTTCTGCCCAGATTCATACCGATGTTAAATCCATGCGGGTTACTAAGCTCTGTAAGCGCCTTCTGGGCTGTCTGCAGCAACTGTATCGACTCAGCAGACTCCTCGGCCGACAGAGATAGGAAATCGGCTGTATGACGTACCGGGATGATCAGCAGGTGTCCGCTATTATACGGATACTTATTCATCACGACGAATACATGCTTACCGCGCCAGATAACGAGGTTCGCATCGTCGTCGGTACCTTCGAAGGCCGTACAGAACACACAGCCATTCTTCTCAGTCGGCGTTTTGAAGGATTCGATATAACTGCTGCGCCAGGGAGAGAACAGTCTTTCCATGCATTACCCCGCTGATCGGCGTTTGGCAAATAGTTGTTTCATTGTCTGCGTACCGAGCAAGCCCTGAGGCCGGGTGATCATCAGGATAATAAGCAGCAGGGAGTAGATGATCATACGGTACTCGCTAAACTCTCGTAAGGCTTCGGGCAGGATCGTAAGAATGACGGCAGCTAGCAATACGCCAACCGTCGACCCCATACCGCCTAAAATGACCATGACAACGATCTCGATCGACTTCAGGAATGTGAAGTCGTCCGGCGTGATCGTGTACTGGAAGTGGGCAAAGAGCCCCCCGCCAATGCCTGCAAAGAACGCACCGTAGACAAATGCCCGAACCTTAAATTTCGTCGTGTTAACTCCCATGGCCTCTGCTGCGACCTCATCGTCGCGCACAGCCAGGAATCCACGGCCGTAGGTCGAGTTGATCAGCATTTGTACAAAGTATACGGTAAAAAGCACGATACCGAATACCCATAGGAATGTCGTCATATGCGGTACGTTGAAGCCACGCGCGCCTGAAACATAATCTACGCCATCAATTTCAAAGTCGACATTCTGGATGAGAACGCGGATGATCTCATTAAAGCCTAAGGTGACGATCGCCAGATAGTCGCCCTTAAGTCGTAAACTTGGAATACCTACGGCAAGTCCCGCAAGAGCTGCAAACAATCCGCCAATAAGCAGCGATACTCCTAAGACGACAGCGCCGGACGCACCATCCATGCTCCAGCCATGCGTCGTCATGTACGTTGAGGAGATTGCAGCGATATAGGCCCCCGTGCCCATGAAGCCGGCATGTCCGAGCGAGAACTGACCGGTAAACCCATTGATCAGGTTCAGGCTCGTCGCCATCGTCATGTTAATGCCGATGAAGATGATGATCGAGAAGTAGTACGGATCGATCGAGCCTGTCGTAAACGAGAGGCCGACGAGCGCCATGAAGATCAGGACAAATGTGATCGGCGGACGCATCAGACTTTCTCCACCTCATGCTTCCCTAAAATGCCGCTGGGCTTAAAGATCAGGATGCCAATGAGGATCGCAAATGCTATCGCATCGCGATAGGTAGAGAGGAAGGTGCCTCCGACAAACGACTCCGTTGTTCCGATGATCATACCGCCAAGTGCAGCGCCCGGAATATTTCCAATACCACCTAACACTGCAGCGACGAATGCCTTAAGGCCCGGCATGATACCCATGAGCGGGTCGATGCTCGGATACTGAGCGGCGTAGAGCACACCACCGGCAGCTGCCAATGCACTGCCAACCATAAAGGTGAAGGTGATGATGTTATTAATATTGATGCCCATCAGGCTCGCAGCGGCCTGATTATGACTCACAGCCCGCATGGCTGTACCGATCTTCGTCCGCATGACGATCAGACGCAGGACATACATGAGTGCAAACGACAGGACGATCACGATCCCCTGCACAGTATTGATCGTCAGAAGCTCAGAGCGGATCAGTGGCTTCGAAGAAATGATCTCCGGAAAGCCGCGTGGCGTTGCACCAAAAAGCAACTGGAAGAGATATTCGAGGAACAGCGACACACCGATAGCGGTGATCAGCACGGTAAGCTTTGGGCGGGAGCGGAGCGGCCTGTACGCAAGGAATTCGATCGTCGCTCCGAGGATGGCGCAGATCGTCATCGATGTCAGAAAGATCACGATGACGCCGAGGATGCTATCCGGGCCAAAAATATTCGTAAAGGTCTGCGCCGAGAAGTAGCCGGCAAATGCGCCGACCATAAAAATGTCGCCATGAGCAAAATTGATAAACCGCAGCACACCATAGATCATGGTGTATCCGAGGGCGATCAGGGC
>JANWLI010000095.1 GCA_025450975.1 Candidatus Kapaibacterium sp.
GCAATCGACTTTACCAATCCCGCTCCCGACGCAGAAAAAACTTCCGTCGGCGAAGAAAATTTCGAGTGGATCCTCGAAAATGCTGCGAAATACCTGATCGAATGCGCCCTGCCGGATAAATCCGCTACGAAAAAAGGAGCCAAGAAAAAAGACGCAAACTGGCGTGAGATGATCCTTGCCTGATTTCCTTCGTAATTTAGGACTTTAGGAAGAAGCCAGATATCTAACTATGCCGAAAGCGCCGGCGCTGACGATTGGTATTGAAGAGGAATTTCAGCTTATTGATCCTGCGACGCGGGACCTGAAATCGCATATTCTCCAGATCCTCGAGGATAATAAAACCATCCTTGCCGAACGAGTAAAGCCGGAAATCCACCAATCGGTGGCCGAAGTTGGCACGGGAATCTGTAAAACCGTTGCCGATGCCGAAAAGGAAGTTCTCTCCTTACGACGCTTACTTCAGGAGCTAGCCCATGCACAGGGACTCAAGATCGCTGCAGCAGGCACACATCCCTTCGCAGATTGGCGTGAGCAGCAGATCTTCCCGAATGCCCGCTACGATCAGCTCATCGAAGAGATGCAGCTCATTGCGCGTGCAAACCTGATCTTTGGCCTGCACGTGCATATCGGCATCGAAGATCGCGATCTCCAGATCTCGATCATGAACGAGTATCGCTACTTCCTCCCCCATCTGCTCGCACTCTCGACAAACTCGCCGTTCTGGATCGGCACAAATACCGGCCTCAAAAGTTTTCGAACAAAAGTTTTCGATCGCTACCCGCGTACGAATATTCCTGACTCGTACTCGTCCTATAGTGAGTTTGAAGGATTTGTCAATCTCCTGATCAAAACAGGCTGTATCGATAGTGGCAAAAAGATCTGGTGGGACATCCGTCCGCATCCGATCTTTCCAACACTTGAGGTTCGTGTATGCGATATCCCAATGCGCGTGTCGGAAACGATCATGCTCGCCGGTCTTATGCAGGCGATTGCCCTTAAGCTGTATAAGCTTCGTTCGAAGAACCTCGGCTTCCGGCAGTATCGTCGTGCGTTGATCATGGAGAACAAGTGGCGTGCATCTCGGTATGGCATCGGCGGAAAACTGGTCGATTTCGGCCGTGAGGAAGAGATCACCACCCGTCAGCTCATCGGCGAAATGCTCGAATTTGTCGACACAGAGATGGATGAACTGGGATCGAGAAAAACCATTGAAGATGGCATTAACTTCGTCCTGACCAATGGCACCGGCGCCGACAGACAGCTCGATATTTGGCAAAAAACACGCGACATCAGAAAAGTTGTGGACTTTATTTGCGAGGAGACTGTTATCGGTTTGTGAGCCGCTTGTTCATTATTATTGCTGTCTTGGTCGTCCTCTCGGGTTATTCCTACGCACAGGACTCGACTAAACCTAAGAAAAAACACAAGATGACCGATACGGTCGGTGTGGTTAATGGTTCGGTCATCCGTCTCTATGATTTCCGCGAACTCCTTTCCGATATTACGCGCACCGAAGCACCGGATAGTATCGTCCAGGATACGGAGTTTACCCGTTACGTGAATATGACCTGGGAACGCCTCGTTTCCGATATCTTGATCTACCAGGAGATAGAAAAACGTAAATTAAATATTTCCGAGGAAGAGTTGGTGCGGCGTTTGCTTAAAGAACCACCAGAAGAACTCCGGCTGGATTTCACAAACCCCGAAGGCACGTTTGAAAAAGAAGCCTACAAAGATTTTTTACAAGGTACTCAGCCCGATAGCGCTCGTACGCTCGTGCTGAACTATTACCACATGCAATATGAGCAGGAGAGTTTGCTTCGGGCCCTGGCGCCAAAGGCAAAGTCAGACAGAGCACGTCACGAAGCATTTGCTGCCTGGTTCAAAAAAGCATTTCAATCTGCACAGATTGAAGACCGTCGTACGGGCTTCGGCTATTATTAACGTATATTAGTTATTATACTCTCACTCCCCGAGCTTTACATGGACGAAACAACTGCGCATCATTCCCATCTGGAAGAGATAGCACTCGTTATCGAAGCTGATGAGACGTTTGAAAACGATCCGGAACGTGATGGAAAACTCACACGCCGGCGGCTAGCCCGCGAGCGAGTGTTACAGGTCCTCTATGCCCGATCGATGAGCGGCAAAGACCTTGACGAGCTCTATGCTGAGTTCATAGCTAACGATGAACTCCTTGACGAGCCGGCAAAAGATTTTGTCGCAAAGTTGCTCAGGCACTTCTCTACACATGAAGTTCACATTAACGATGTGATCAAACTCCGCCTCGAAAAATGGGATTTCAGCCGCGTAGCGCTTATCGATAAGATCCTGCTCGAAATCGGTATTGCCGAATTCCTTTATTTCCCGGAGATCCCTCCGAAGGCTACGATCAATGAATTAATCGAGATCGCAAAGGACTTTTCGACCGATGAAAGCGGAAAGTTCATTAACGGAATCCTCCACCGAGCAAAAGATGAACTGGCCAACGCCGGCGAATTGAAAAAAGAAGGCCGCGGACTTATCGACCACACCATCTAGCACATGGCCGCCCCCACCCCACGACTAACACTCAAAAAGTCCGTCGTTGCTGCGTGGGCTTCCTTCGATTTTGCTAACAGCTCGTTCGCCATTATCATGGTGACGTTCGTCTACCCGCTGTATTTCGGCAATGTCATCGTCACCGATGGCAATGGTGACCTCTACTGGGGCTTGGCGATGAGCTCGTCGATGTTACTCGTGGCCTTGCTCGCTCCGGCTCTCGGGGCAATTGCAGATAGCACACGATCCAAAAAGAAGTTTCTCGCTACGTTTACCCTCTTTGCAGTCCTCGGCACTGCCGGAGCGGCTTTTCTTGAGCCGGGGATGGTCCTGGCAGGCGGGCTGCTCTTTGTCCTCGCTAACGCAGGCTTTGAAGGCGGTATCGTCTTCTACGATGCATTCCTTCCGGAAATCGCCCCTAAGGAAAAGTTTGGCCGCATTTCCGGCATCGGCTTCGCGACAGGATATGTCGGCTCACTGGTAATCATTCTGCTTACGAAAGACTTACTACTCTCAGATCAAATACCTGCGGCATTTCTGATCACCTCTGGTGTATTCGCATTATTTGCCATTCCTCTTTTCCTCTTCGTCCCGGAAAAGAAAGACCCCAGAGCTGTTGTGACAAAAAATCTCATCAGTTCGTCTTTCCGTCGAATCCTAACGACAGTCAAGAATATCCGCCGCTACCCATCGCTTGCCTGGTTCCTCCTCGCATTCTTCCTTTACAATGATGCTATACTGACTGTGATCGGTTTTTCTGGGAGGTATGCACAGAATACGCTTAAGTTCGAAACGGGAGATCTCATTGTCCTGATGATGATGGTTCAGGCCATCGCAATTGTCGGTTCACTCGTCTTTGGATTCATTGCTGATAGGATCGGCGCAAAGCGGACGATCGTGATCACTCTTTTCATCTGGATCGCCGTCATCGTCGGCGCCTACTTCAGCACTGATACAGCCTCGTTCTATATCGTCGCTGCGATCACGGGAGTTGCGCTCGGCTCAAGCCAGGCAACATCGCGCAGCCTGATGGCAAAGCTCACTCCTCCAGAGCATACGGCTGAGTTCTTTGGCTTTTATGATGGCTTCTGTGGCAAGGCAAGCGCAGTTATCGGTCCCTTGCTCTTTGGATTTCTCTCAACGTCCTTCGGCCAACGCCCCGCCATCGTCTCGCTTGGCCTGCTCTTTATCCTTGGCCTACTCTTCATGCGGAAGGTCGAACCTCAGGCAACACCAAGGTAAGAGTCTTCCTGCGTGCTCTGCAGAAACGCCTGGCGCGTTTGCATATGCTCCGGATTACGAAGCTGAGGATCTTTTGAAAGTACAGTCTTTACGTCTTCTGCAGCTGCCTGTAAGATTGCTTCGTCTGCGACGATATCGGCAACCATTAACTTGATACTGCCGGACTGCTGCGTCCCCAGGAAATCTCCCGGTCCGCGCATTGCAAGATCGGCTTTCGATATTTCAAATCCGTCCGTCGTGCTTTCCATCACACGAAGTTTTTCGAGCGCAACTTCGCGTGCCGCAAGGTCTTCACTGGAAACCGTTGCATCTTCCTTCGGCTCAAGTTTTGCACTGGGAATAAGGACACACTCCGATTGTTTGCCGCCACGTCCCACGCGGCCGCGCAGTTGATGAAGCTGCGCCAACCCAAACCGCTCGGCATTGGCGATGATCATCATCGTTGCATTCGGCACATCGATGCCAACTTCGATGACGATCGTCGCAACGAGGATATCAAGTTCATGTTGGCGAAATTTTCGCATGACTTCGTGCTTCTCGTCGCTCGGCAGCTTGCCGTGCACAAGTCCGACACGAAGGTCGGGATAGATTTTCTCGGCAAATACCTCGTACGCTGCAACAGCAGTCTTTACATCAGCTGAGGCGCTTTTCTCAAGCTGGGGATAGACGATATATACCTGCTCTCCTCGCCCAACAACATCACGTACCTCTTTGAAGAGCGCACGCTGATCCTTCGGAAAGATCGTGCGAGTCTTTATCTGCTTACGACCAGAAGGCAGTTCGTCGATCGTGCTTACATCAAGATCCTGATAGAGTGTCATTGCCAGCGTACGCGGAATCGGCGTCGCTGACATGACGAGCACATCGGGTGGCTCCTTCTCGTATTTATCAAGCAGCGCCTTTCGTTGCGCAACGCCAAACTTATGCTGCTCATCGGCAACGACAAGCCCAAGCTTATCGAATTGGACATTGTCTTCGATGAGCGCATGAGTGCCGACGATAATATTCGTCCTCCCACTTCGGAGGTCTGCGAGGATCTCTGTACGAAGCTTCTTTGCTTGCCCGCCGAT
Organism: Candidatus Kapaibacterium sp.; assembly: GCA_025450975.1. Classification (GTDB taxonomy): domain Bacteria; phylum Bacteroidota; class Ignavibacteria; order Palsa-1295; family Palsa-1295; genus JANWLI01. The sequence continues at coordinate 4,854 of JANWLI010000095.1, forward strand.
CAGGAGCGACACATCGACAGGGTGCCCTTTGAGCAATGTCGTGATCGTCGTAAAATGCTGCTTCGCCAGTACTTCCGTCGGCGCCATCAGCGCACACTGATACCCATTCTCCACGGCCACCAGCATTGCAAGCATTGCAACGACGGTCTTGCCGCTTCCAACATCGCCCTGCAGCAACCGATGCATCGGAATATGACTCTTGATCTTAGCCATATCACCGGCGATCTCTGCGAGCACCTGTCGTTGCGCTTTTGTAAGTGTAAATGGGAGCGAGGCGCGAACGCGTTCTGTCAGACTTTCAGGTTCAGTGCTTGCTTCGAGCGCTTTAGTCAGTGGTGTAATATCAAACTTTATTCCCGGATGGGCAAGAGCCACTCTTCTTAAGCGCTCAACTCCATATCGCAGCTGCAGGAAGAATAGCTCTTCATACTTCATCCGCTCACGGGCTTGGTGGAGCAATTCAGGCGATGAAGGAAAATGCAACTCACGAGCAGCTCGCTGGCGGTCGATCAGATGATGCTCTTTAAGAAGCGATGCCGGGAGATTCTCCTCGGCAGCAGTCGCAAATTCGCTGCTATCAAGAATATGCGTTAGGATCTTTCGTAACTGGGTTTGATTGATCCCGGCAGAACGTAGCGCCTCGTTCATCGGGTACACAGGAAGCATCCTCCCCTCGGAAAGCTCAGTCCCTTCAGTAAGTTTTTCAACTAACTCCGGATGAACAATTTGCGCTTCTCCACGAAAGAACCCTACATAACCGATAACTAACAGGTCGTCGTCACGTTCGTATTGCTTCGCAACGTAATCGGCATAGGCAAAGTAGACCATTTTTAGTGTACTGCCGCTTTTATCGCGAATGGTGATCTCGGTTCTGTGCGGCCTGCGATACTGATGGTGCTTTACTTCGACGACACTGCCGCGCACAGCGACTGATCGCCAGAGATGGTCGTGAAGGTCGGCGATGGCAACAAGCGTGCGAGCATCGATATACCGCCTCGGGAAATGCATGAGAATATCCTCAGCCGAGGCCAATCCTGCTTTCGCAAGCGCCTCAGCCCGCTTCGGACCGATACCCTTGATCCATTGCAGGGGGTATTCTTTCTCCGATGAGGTCTTGACTTCTTCTTTTACGGTAAGCGCTTTCTTGCCCACTATTTAGCAACAAAAATGACGTAGGAAATGTACTATGTGTTAGTGGCTGCTAAAGAAATATACGAGTTACGCTCCGAGTACGACGTCGTCCTCCCGAAAGCGCTGGAAGAAAGCTTCACCGCCTTTGTTTCCGCCAGCGGCATGCCATTTGCGCCCAGTGTGAGCCAGGAAGGCGATCAGGTGGTGATTCATTACTTATTTCTGAATCAACCGCTTAAAGGGATCATTGACGAATTCCTGGCCGTCTTCGAACCTGACGGGTATAATGCCATTGAGCTAGCAGTACCCAATGACCGGATCAAACATGCGGAGCGGGTCGCCGAGGAATCGGGCTGGCTATCGTTCATTAGACAACGCGGAGCCGACCGCACGAGAATTTGTTTTATTCGGACTGACCATGCTGAGAAAATTGATGAACTTGAAGAGCGAATAGAGATTGTTACATGAATATGAAGGTCGTTATTTTTCCCATTCTCATTCTAGCCTCTCTGTTTTCCTGTGCTAAAGAGGGAGCGGAAAAGGACGCTGGTTTGCAGGATAGCATCCGTGTCGCGCAAAGCGTCGATAGCGTACTCAAAGAAGCAATCCGGCTTGGAGATACGACCAATAGCCCAGACCCGATGCCTGGCTCGGCAGAAGTACCGATCGGCCAACTACCACTTCTTCATTCGTCGGTTCTTGCTCAATTTCATCCTAATCCCGAAGGATTCTATCGTTACCGTTCGTTAGCATACGATTCAGCGCTTGTGCGCGCCGAATCCGTCTCGTTCTTCAAGGATAAAGACGACACCACTCGCATTCTTCGCTGTGTTATCGTCGATCAGAATGAGCAGACGGCAAACACTTTGATCAAACAGATCATAGAAGTCAAGAAGCAAGGGTTCAAAGAGTTTGATGTCAGCGGTACAAAGGTTAAGGCCTACTATACTGAGATCAAGGGTATGCCGGCAATTCATGGATACAATCCTGTCAAGAATGTTGCAACATTAAACATCCTCTGCGGCGATCATCGGCTTGTCTTATTTCGAGAGGACAAGGCGACGTCGACCGAACATCTTCTCTCCTTAGCGAAAACAATGGATCTTCAGCGTTTATCAGAAATGGTCCCACAATGAGGGGAAAAGCAAAGTTTAGTTACCGTACGAAAAGCAAGTCTGAAAGTACCAAGCCCCTCGACGAGCGGCTGCGGAATCTCTTTGCTGAGCATCCGGGCGAGCTATTTAAAACGAACGAGATCTCAAAGATCCTGAAGATCAAGTCTGATGCAAAGGAGTATCAGGAGCTTCGCGATCTCCTACGAGAACTTGAGCGCATCGGCGGGATCACGAAAGGCACACGCCGCAGATTCGGGTATGTGCCTCCGTTACCCGGTCAGATCACGGGAGTACTCACTTTAACGCGTGCTGGTGATGGCATTGTCACACCGCGACGCGAAGATGCCCTCAAAGAAAAGATCTTTGTCGCAAAGCAAAATCTTGCCCATGCACGCTCCGGCGATATCGTGAAAGTATCGGTATCGCCCGACCGCAAGGCAGGTACGATCGAAGGAAGAGTTGCGGAAGTGGTACGACGTTCACGTGAGGGTATTGACGCACGTTCACATGAGCCTGAACGGCAGGTAAAGGCCAAGATTCGCCAGATCGAATTAGCTGATGAAGATGAATTGCCTCGCCGAGCTGCACCGAAGAAACAAGTCGCCTTCCAGGATGAAATGCGACTACTCGCGCAAGTGCTAGGATTACCTCCGGAATTTCCGAAGGCAGTGCTCGATGAAGCACATGCCATTCCGCACGAGATCCCTGCAAGTGAGATTGCAAAAAGAATGGATCTCCGGAAAGAAACGATCTTTACGATCGATCCCGAAGATGCAAAAGACTTTGACGATGCGATATCGCTAACCAAGAATATCGATGGGACACTAACGCTCGGCGTCCACATCGCTGACGTCAGCCACTACGTCCGCGAAGGGACTCCGCTAGATGATGAGGCCTTTGCACGTAGCACCTCCGTCTACCTCGCCGGCGGCGTCATTCCAATGCTTCCCGAAGCGCTCTCAACCGATATTTGCTCGTTAAAGCCGAACGTTGACAGACTCACCTACTCGGTGATCATGACCGTCGATCCAACAACGGGGACGGTACAATCTGCGCGCTTCGAAAAATCTGTGATCCGCAGCATCCAGCGGTTCTCGTATGAAGAGGCTGAAGAACGGACTACTACCGGCCGCGGAAAGTATGCGAGACTTCTTAAGGAGATGCGTGCGCTATCGGTCAAGATGTATGAACTTCGCCGCGCTGCCGGTTCGATCGACTTCGAAACTGACGAAGTACGGTTTAC
>JANWLI010000096.1 GCA_025450975.1 Candidatus Kapaibacterium sp.
GAGGGAACCATACCCAGCTTTTTTAGCTGTTTATGAGTATATAGTTGTGTTCAGGACAAGAAAAAAATTAGAGGAAAGGATAATCCTATGCTTTCGAAGTGCTCCCTCCTTCTGGTGATCATTGCGTGCAGTGCCATCAATTCATATGCTGCCCGGTTAAAAGTATACGAGTACCCAAAGCTGATCTCCGGCGGCCAGCTCGGAACGATCATATTTGAAAATCCTGACCCCATGAGCACAATGAGTCGCACACAGTGTACGGCGGACAAGCTGATCTCCTGGGTCAAATCGGATGTGCCGATCCTTCGCATCGAGCAAAATGGCAAACAGATCTTCACCTCGCTCGGCTCATATATGTCGATCGGCGATAGTGTGGTCGCGGTGTTTATGGCACCGGTAATTCTCGTGCCCGGCGAGGCTACGCTTTTTCTGCTCAACGGACGCGATGCTAGTGTGCCCTATAAATTTACGGTGCCGGAGAAGATGCAGACAAATCTCCGCGGCATCGAAGGCAACACGATCAAGCCGCTTGAGCCGTTCAGCCTGGTTGGCGAGGGCTTTGTCGCCATGACGCCACTTGATAATTCCAAGGCGCTCGAAGATCTTCGTCAAAATCTTAACTTCGATGCGCTCTCAAAGAACGAGCAGCAGATCGTACTGTCCAAGCGTATCTCGACAGACTGGCAGCGCGTACAAACAGCAAACTTCCTGACGATCGAACAAAGGGGCAAGACCTGGGAAGTATTTGTTGAAGAGTGCGGGCTCACCAGACAAGGAGTGTGTATGAAGTTTATTGCACCCGGAGAATTGAAACCAGGTCCTGCGAACCTGACTGCATGGGTGCGGTATAATAATGCCGAGACCTCACGATCGGCACCGCTAGCGATCAATATCCAATAACTCTATGATGTTTGCCCTTATCATTCAATCTCTCATACTATGTGCAGTCCGTGTATTGATGCCGGATTGTAACTGCTCGCCTTCGGGCTATCCTGTACAAGAACTTGCCGATGCTGCCGCGGTTTTTACCGGCAAGGTGACGGCGATCCGACTTGTCGATTCAACCTTGCTCAAAGAGGAAGTGATCTCTTCGAGCGACCGGATCATCGTCAGCTTTGATGTAGACAAAGTCTGGAAGGGAGAGCAGAAGAAGTCGCTGACTGTCGAGACGGGAGTTACGACAAAGACCTGCGGCTATCCGTTTGTTCTTGGCGAGTCGTATCTCGTCTATACATTCTATCAGATCGGCGGCTCGGACTCAACAACACTGCTGACGAGCCAATGTACGCGGACGCGCCTCTTAGCAAATGCCACAGAGGATATTGAGGAGCTGAACACACCTCCACGTGTCGTTCTGAAAAAGAAATAATCTCTACACCATTTTCGTTTTAGGTAGATGCTCAGTGAACCTAGCATCGAACAGCTTGCGCCGGCGGACTACGATATAATACGCTCTGTCTATGCGGCTTGCGATTATTCAGGCGGCATTAATGACGATGATATAGGCTTTCTCGCAAGCCTGGGCGGCATACCAGCAGCCGCAGTACGCCTTACGAACGAAGAAGGCGTGTTGGTCCTGCGTGGCATGATGGTTAAACCGGAATATCAGCGTCGTGGTATCGGCAAGCAAGTACTGCAAACTCTCGACCCGCATATCGGAAAGAACGCATGCTATCTTGTCGGAAGAAAACACCTGATAGATTTTTACGGAAGCATCGGCTTTAAGAAAATAGAACCGAGTGAGGCACCTGATTTCTTACGTGACCGAGCTGAACATTACAATACCAATGGATTCGAATGTATTCTGATGTATCGGCGCCCTCGAACATAGACTTGGATTATTGCTGCATCAGCATTTTTCCGGTAAGCATGTGACCTTCGAAGCTCAGTGTGTAGAAGAATGCGGCATTGTAATGAAACGGTAGATGCAGTTCTGCCTGATGTGCACCTTGTTCTTTGATCTCACGAATAACTGTCTGCACCGGTCTTCCATCGTCATCGTAGACTCTTAACTCCACCAGCCCTCTGCGAGGGATCGTATAGGCGATCGTTGTCTTTTCGAGAAACGGGTTAGGAAAGTTCTGTTCGAGCCGAAGACCGGGTAGCGGCTTCTCTTGTTCTGCTGTTGAAGGCGTATTACGAGTATACTTCCAGATCCTGTTGCCGCTTGCATAGCCGACGGAGTCATTGACCTTTCGAAAGCGATTGAAGTTTGTGACGAATGGGACGTCTTTCCAGGACTCGCCGCCATCAGTTGTTTCGCGGATAGTACCTGCACGATGTCCGCACCAGCCGAGGGAGTCGCTCATAAATCCAATACCTTGCTGGAAGCGATGCGTGGAATTCCATAGTTTTTCCGTCCAGGTCACTCCACCATCGGTTGTTTTCAGTACTGGGATGGAATCCATATCTTCCCATGCCTGGAGCGAAATGTATCCTGTCTTCCGTGAAGGAAAAGATATTTTCCAACACGTCGAATGAAATGTTGTAGTAGTATGGACTACTTCCCATACGTCACCGCCGGAAGTAGTATAAAACACGACGTACCGTTCGTCAATGTCATTATTGGCGCCGACTTTTCCCACGATGATGCCGGTATCGGCCGAAAAGAAATGACAGTCGATCAGGCTGGTGGGGATCGGGAATGGCGTCGACTTCCACGAAGCTCCGCCATTCGTTGTTTTGAGGATATGGCATGGTCCGCGCACTCTTCCGACTGCGTAGACGACCTGCTCGTCAACGGCGAAGATCCCACAAATGCCTGTAGGCATTGGTCCTTCGATCGTCGTTACCGGAGTCCAGGAATTTCCTCCATCGGTCGTTTGATAGAGTGGATGCGTATCGACGGTTGGCGACCAGGAGCTTGGACCGAGATTCCCGGCCCATCCAAGATTAGCATTGGCAAAGCCAACTGACCGGAAAGAAGTCTCCGGCTTCTCTAATTGCTTCAGCCAGGAAGTGCCGCCATCGGTCGTTCGGTAGATAAAGCCGTCAACGTTGACGACCCATCCGGTATGCTCATCGATAAAAAAGATATCATCGTGACGAAAACCGGCCGTAGGCGAATTCTCCAGAAGTTTCCACTGTGCGGATATGCTGCTGCTGAAGATCAGCACAAGAAGACATATACTAAAAAATTGACGCTTCACTTTACGTAAAAGTTAATGCTTGATAAGTTTTTTTCTGACTATGCCTTCAGAAGAAGAAACTTCTACTACGTAGACGCCTTCTGGAAGGAATGAAACGTCGATCCTTGCCGGATTATCCGGTAATAAAATCTGATAACTACAGGTGCCCAAGGAATTGAAAATTTTCAATTGCGACCGATGATACCCCGTGATCGTCAGTTGGTTCGCCGTCGGATTTGGAAAAATACTTACACGCTTATAGTCAGGTGAAGGTACCGTGCTGGAGGTCTGAATCGGGCCGATCCGCTTACGGGCTATGACAATGTGATCATACTTATTATAGTGCGACACACCTGCCGGACTGGTATCATCATAGTACTCGATCCAGATATAATTGAGGTTAAGCTTCGGATCGGTTCTCCAGCGGAAACCTTCAAACGCCGGAGCAGTGTCACGGGTGATGAATTTATCCCAGGTCCAGCTACCATTTGGAAACCCAGGACCCCAGTGCCCAACCTCTTTAGTATCATGCCAGATGCGAAGCTCACCATTATATGCGGTGGCCGGATTGTTGAGCTTTACCATGATCTCTACGCAAAGCCAATCATCGTACGGCACCGGTTCTGCAGTTGAGTCGCCAAGGATCATGACATTCCCCCAGCAATTGTTACTGGGGTCGTGGCGCATATCTCCCCAATACATATACGTATTCATTGTCTCTTTACCCACAGGCTCGTAAGCGATCGAAATGCGCGAATCGCCTAACCCGCAAATGCCTGCGCGAGGATGGGGCCACAGAAGAGCAGGATTGTACCCGCCGATCCATACACCCTCGTGATGAATGTATCCTTTCGAGATCGAAGGGTATTTTACATAGTACCGAAGATAAACTGTGCTGTCAAATCCGGGGACAAAACGCTTGTAGAGATGTCCGCCATTATTTTGGCCGCCGATGTTTGTAAGCTTTAGTGAATACGGATGGGTACTACCGGGAGGTACATCAGCATCGAGCGACATGCCGTCCATATTTACTTTTTCGTCGTAGCGGCCGAAGATAGAGCTTAGTCCATCGTCGAATTTTTCTACATACAAGACATCCGGATCATTCTCAATTCCAATGTCGTGCGGATATGAACTAGCGATCTGTGCATACGTATGTACAGCGAGGAAGAGGGTGAAAACAACGACTATTCCTCGCTTCATGAACACGTCTTTCTAGATGGCTTCCAACACTTCTTTTAACTTCCCAAGCACCATATCCCAGCCACCGAGTGTCTCCCGATATCGTTCTTCGCCGCGCTCTGCGCCTGCAAAGTCACCCTGCAATACGGAAAGATGAGTGCCTCCTTGCACATGCGAGAGTTCGTACGTCACCGTCGTATGATTTGCCGGGATGTCGGCTAGTCCCATGTTCGGGCCGAAGGCAGTAAAGGAAAGCTTCTTCTCAAACTGAAAGTCGAGGACCTTACCTGCTACCTGGACAATGCCGTGCTGATCGGGGAATACGATCGAATCGCCGACTTCCCAGTCGGAAACAACATCGCAGCCAAACATATACTGACGTGTCCAGTCAGAATGGGTAAGTGCCTCCCATACTTCAGCAGGAGCGGCTTCGATCGTTATAGATTTATGAACAATAAGCGAATTGGGCATGAATGATACGAAAATGGAAAGTTCAAATATAAAAAAATTTTAGGTTGTGCGCTGCCTCTTGACTTCGAAGAGGGCGATGGCAGAGGCAACGCTGGCGTTCAGCGATGCAGTCTTGCCAGCCATCGGGATACGGACTAACAGGTCACAACGCTTGCGGGTCAGGTGATGCAGGCCTGTTTCCTCGCTTCCTACAATGAGACAGACCGGCCCGGAAAGGTCGGCTTCATAAATCGATTCCCCCGCTTCACCAGCGAGACCAATACAACGGACCTCAAACTCTTCACGAAGCCGAAAGATGATCTCGGGGAGATTGTTATACTTGACGACGGGTAGGTTAAATGCAGCGCCTGCAGAGGCCCTGAATACGGCCGGGGTCAGAACAGCCCCGCGTTGTGGCATGAGCACACACAGGGCACCGGCTGCCTCTGCAGAGCGGATAATGGCGCCGATATTATGCGGGTCTTCGATCCCATCGAGCGCGATAAGCAGCGGCACGGTAGCTGTGTCGGCAAAGATCTCGTCGAGCTCATAATAGCGGACACCCGTAAGCAGGACAATGACGCCTTGCGTATTTTCTCCTTTTGCGTACCGACGTTCCAGGTCGGCAAATTTTTTGCGGTCGAGCTCCCCGACAGCGAGTTTTTGCTGTTTTGCTTGGATACGGATCCGGTCGATCGTATCGCCGTGGGTTCCGTGAGCAATGTAGATCTTCTCAATACGGCGTGCATCTCCTTCGAGCAGTTCTAAGGCTGCTCGTCTGCCAACGACGTAAAGGCTATCGGTTTCGGTTGTTGAAGTGATGTGGTTCAAGCGGTATCAATTTTCCGCCTGCGAAAGTACGGGAATATCAGGCAGGTTGTCCTGCAAACCGAGTCGATCGTTGAGCCGGTCGATCGCTTCTTCAGGCGTATCGACGATATTGACGAACTTCGATTTACCAAGATACCACTCTTGGGTGAGCAGAACGTCGCATAAGGCACGCCATTCATCACCGATCAATACCAGGGGTTTTGTTTCGAGAAAATTCTTTGACATCATGTCCCAGGCCGTTGCTACTTCCAGGAGCGTGCCGGGGGAAATACCGATCGCAACGTAGGCATCGGCAAGGTCGACGAGCTCCATAAGGCGGTCGACGGCGCTTTTGACTTTGACTTCTCGTGTGATAAATTCATTGGGTGTGCGTCCGCGTCCCAGATAGACATCGGCAGTCACACCGACGACACCTGAGCCGCGCGAGGAAGCGCCGCGTGCAACGGCCTCCATCACCCCATCATAGCCTCCGCAGACAACGCTATATCCGGCATCGGCAAGCGATGCGCCAAGAATTTCTGCTTCGGAATATACCGGATCACTTCGATGAGCGCCGCTTGGCCCGAAAACCGTAATAAGTTTTTTCATATCTAATGCCTCCAACGTGTTTCATAACTATGAAAATATGACGGCTCGGGGGCGCCGGGTTCGGTGCTTGCCTGGTTGGCTGGGGTTTGCCACACACGATGATCACTCGTGCTTAGCAGATGTGTGTTAGAGCCGATCTGTTCTGTTTCGCGCACCGATGATCGGAGCAACGAAAGTCAGCTCAACCTGCTATTAGTCATGTGGCCGCTTCGTAATAATACTTATTTATTTCAGGGAGCGTTCCCGCCGGTAAAGTGATCAAAGAAATTAATCGGTAGCGCAGGTGGCCAAGTATTCTTTATGACAGACGTAACGCTCTTTACACGGGCAGGCCAAAAGTTTTTCGTATTTTTACTTCCGTTAACCTGAGAGGGCATTATGAACAAACGGGAAGTGATCATAGCTATGGGCGTGCTTGGCCTATGCTTAATAATTGCGACATTCATATTTTCCAGTGCCTGGAAGCAGGCAAAATCCACAGAGCAGACCATCGAGATCAGCGGCTCGTCACGTAAGTCAATCGTGAGTGATCTGGCGCTCCTCGGTGCTTCGATCAGCGCCTTTGGCGGTACACAAGGCGAAGCCTACAGAAATCTTGAAAGCCAAAAACCGGCTGTACTAAAGTACCTGGCTGCGAAAGGCTTTGCCGAAGATAAAGTCACCTTTTCAACTGTGACAAATTTTCCGGTGACGGAGCTTAACGAGCAAGGGTATTCCACTGGGAATGTTCGGGGCTATAATTTTTCGCAGCGTTTCCAGATCGAGTCTGCAAATGTGCAGATGATCCGCGAAGTCTCCCTTGAATTAACTGCCTTAGCTGAACAGGGCATCAGCCTGAATGTTGAAAGTCCTCAGTACCTTTATACAAAGCTCCAGGATGTGAAGGCCGAAGTACAGGCAGAAGCAGCTAAAGATGCTATGACCCGTGCAAAGAAGATCGCTGAAGCAACGGGTTCGAGCCTGGGTGCTATCCGTAGCGCACGCTTAGGTGTCTTGCAGATCACGCCGAAAAACTCAACAGAGATCTCCGACTATGGTATGAACGATGTTTCCGCGATCGAAAAAGAGATCACTGCGACGATCAACGCCAGCTTCGAGATCGAATAGTTACGGCTTGAATGGGAGATTACGATATGCTTCGCTTTGCCCTTTAGGAATGGAGAGCGGCTTCCAGTTTTTCTTTTTAATGTGTTTCGCGACGTAGACGATCTGTCCGACATGATTTCCATAATGTGAGATCTGTCGGAGGATCGCCTGAAGTACGGTGTGCTCCTCACCGCGAATTACTACCGTTTCCATCAGGTCGCCTTCGGTCAGGGGGACCAAGGTATTAAACATGCAGAACCAGCCATTTTCCCAATGCTCTTTGAGAGCAGCGGCGTCGTTATCGGCAATAACAAATTCACTATCTCTGTCGCGCCATGGCTTCTCACCATCGGTTGTTAAGAAGTTCGTCCAGCGAGAGAGCATATTGCCAGCCATGTGCTTCATGATGATGGCGACGCTGTTGGAATCTTCATCGGGTTGCATGTACAGCTCCTGATCCGAGAGCTGCGCAATAGCCTTGTCGGCGAGATCTTTTTGTGACTGAAATATTTTTATCGACAGATCAAGAAAATCCTCTTCCATAGTTCTTACTCCGATGAAGAATATTCGTACTCTACTTTAGCTACAGTAATACTATATTGTTCGTACCAGCGTTCCTTCCCCATCTGTTGGGCGTGCTGATGCTCCCGGTCTTGTTTCCAGTTGTTGATCGCTTCCAAACTCTCCCAATAGCAGACCGTGATCCCATTCCTCTGTGCATCGTGGACGCTTTCCATCCTGATAAATCCTGGCGAGGAGCTGACGCGTTCCGCGATCTTGTCAGCTTCGGTACCGTAATCGTCGTTATCAGTACTTTGTCGTGAGTAGAAGATGACTACGTACTGAGGTTTTTTCATTTCATGTGACGTCATAGGCTTCAGACTAGGCTAGGTTGTCGCTACACCGAAGTCGAGGGCTCGCTTTTCTTCGTTGATCCTGATAAGTTTTACTCGCACGTGCGCTCCGATACGATACACCGGAAGTTCGGACGGGTGTATTCTTTGCTGTGACCTGGAACGCCCGGGATTGCGTCTATCAGGGATTAAGGCAAGATGCTCCTCATCGTAGCGGTAGTAGCCGGGCAGCTCTCGCACATGGAGCAAGCCCTCGGCGCCGCTATCAATCTCTACAAAGCATCCATAGGGCTGGACACCCGTAACAACGGCATCAAACTCGTTGCCAAGGAATTGGCGCATCACATACATTTGGGCCAGCTTTGCCGATTCACGCTCTGCTTCCATCGCTTTGCGCTCAAGTGCGCTTGTTTGGTCGGCAATATCCGGCAGGATGCGGAAGTAATGATGCTCTCTCTTTGTCGGCATGCCCCCGGACTGCTGATACTCGAAGAGCAGTCGATGAATGATCAGATCGGGATAGCGCCGTATAGGCGATGTGAAATGCGTGTAGTGGACGAAGGCAAGCCCAAAGTGCCCGACGTTATGCTCTGCATAGACCGCCTTTGCCATAGCACGGAGCATTAAGGTATTGAGCAGTTTTTCTTCCGGTTTGCCCGAGATCGACTCTAGGAATTTCTGAACATTGAGCGGTTTGGCATTTTCCGGATTGAATGTGTAGCCAAGGGACTTTGCCAGCTTCGCAAGATCACGAAGCTTCTCGGGATCGGGGTCGGCATGAATGCGATATAAGAAGGGCTTCTCCCGTGCCTGTTCTGCCATACGAGAAATATGCTCTGCAACCTGACGGTTTGCAGCAAGCATGAACTCCTCGATCATGCGCATTGAGCCCAGACGCTCTTTTTTATATGCTGCATTCGGATTGCCGTTCTCGTCGAAGGTAAACCGCACTTCGTCGGTTTCAAAGTCGATCGAACCTGCAGCACGGCGAAGTTCATACATCTTTACCGATAACGCGCGCATCTCCTTAAGGAGCCGTGCATATTTCCCGCGGCCGGTAGTCGTGCGCTCTTCAGCTTCCTCGTACGAGAAGCGCTGGATGCTTCGGATCACAGATTTTTCGAAGCGCGCAGATTGTACCGTCCCTTTCGTCGGATCTACGGTCATGATCACCGAGTAGGTGAGTCTGTCAACGTTCGGCTTTAACGAGCAAATATCGGTTGAGAGTGCTTCGGGAAGCATTGGAATAACGCCCCCTGCGAGGTAGACGGAGGTGCTACGTGCAAAGGCCTCATCATCTAGGGGAGTCCCTTCGCGGACGTAGTGGCTGACGTCAGCGATATGGACGCCGAGCGTTAGTGTCCCATCGATATTTTTCGTTAGCGATATCGCATCGTCAAAGTCTTTTGCATCTTCGGGATCAATGGTAAAGATCGTTTCTTTCC
>JANWLI010000097.1 GCA_025450975.1 Candidatus Kapaibacterium sp.
TAGCGGGGAAACTGTCTCGGAAGGGAGTTCGTTGTTTTCGGCGCTGAAATGGGGCTGTAGCTCATCTGGTAGAGCGTTTGAATGGCATTCAAAAGGTGAGGGGTTCGAGTCCCCTCAGCTCCACAAAATCCCTCCTAAAGCCTTAGAATATAACACTTTTTCCTGGTTTATAAAAAAAATCTCGTCTTGACGTACAACTTGTAAAAAAAAGTCTTAAATTGCAGTTACGTGCTTGAGTTGTGTGTGCTGGATGACGCAGTAATGCGCAGGCTCGTGTTGTCGTGTTTATTTCATTCACCTTACATCCTATGAAATTTATTTCGTGTGCTGTGGCATATTTTCTTGTGTCGCTTTTCTTTGCGGGAGAGCTATATTCTCAGCAGACAGGGACGCTTCGCGGAATATTAACAGATGCTGAAACCGGTGAACCGTTACCATTTGCAACGATCAGCCTGACGCCGACAGGCGGGGGCGCCGGTGCAAAGAAGTTCGGTGCGATCTCTAAGGCCGATGGATCGTATATAGTCCGCGCTGCACCGGGTACCTACACAGTTCGGGCGACGTATGTAACATATCTCGCTCATACTTCTACGGTTACCGTCGAAGCCGATCAGGAGACGACGCTCAATATCCAGCTTCGCTACGATCCGAAAGGCCAGGAAGAAATCGTTGTTACCGGCCTTGCCGAAGAGCGCTTCAAGAGTCAGTCTGAAGTGGCTGTTTCGAGAATTCAGGCTGCAGAATTGTTAGAGTCAAACTCGTATCAGGATTTATCGCAACTAGTAGCAGGAAAAGCCGCTGGTGTCAGAGCGCTGCCGAGTTCTGGAAATGCTGGCGGCGGAACGCGCTTTGATGTACGATCAGGCGCAGGGTTGTTTGGCTCCGGGCAGCCGGTGCTCTATATTGATGGCGTTCGTATCGCCAATTCCGAGCTTTCGCCGGATTTAGTAGGCGGTCAATTTTTTTCTACATTAGCTGATATCAATCCGAATGACATCGAATCGATAAACATTCTTAAGGGACCGGCCGCAGCCGCTCTCTATGGAACATCGGGTGCTAACGGAGTCATTCTTATCAAAACGAGGAAGGGACAATTGAGTGGAATCTCTGCCGCTCCCAATTATGAATACCATGTTACGTTTGGGGAAAACCAGCAGGCTCAGGAGTATACCCCTGATATGCTAACGTATGAGGATGCTAATGCTATCTTTCGTAAAGGCCCATTCGTCGATCATACTATCCAATTATCGGGTGGTGCAGAATCCTTCACCTATTTTAGTTCATTCTCAAAGCGTAACGAAGATGGTATTATGCCCAACAATAGCTTTGATCGAAATTCTGTCAGAGCTAATTTTCGGGCATTCCCGTCTGAAAAAGTTACATTGACCGCTACTGCTAATTATATTGCCAGTACAACAACCTTGCCGCAGAATGACAATAATCTCCTAGGCTATTTAGGAAATACTGTTATTCTAGGCCCTTCATTTGGAGGTTCGTACGCGTTTCTGAACCGTCCGGCCATTGATGCTATAAATACTACAAATGAAGCTGGAAGATTTTTGGGCTCATTGGAATTCCACTATACTCCGATCGATTTTTTAGTACTGCAGGGTACGTTCGGATATGATGCTGCGAACTATAACATCACTCAGATATATCCTGCTGCCCATGATTATTCAAGTGTTGCAATTACCAGAGGAAGACGTCATGTACAATACATTGCCACCGACCGTACGAACTTTGACCTCTCAGCCGGATACACATGGGGGATTGGCGAAAACATGAGCGGCACGACTACCGTCGGTACGCAACTCTTTTATAATACGCAGAAAGGCGCTCTCACTACAAAGGAGGATTTTACTTCCGGACTTATCAGCAATATAGGCGCTGGTGGAAAGTTGATCGCCGCAGATGAAGAATTTGCAGACTTACGTGAGGCAGGAATTTTCCTCACCCAGGATTTTGCGATTGATGAAACGTATTTATTCTCCTTTGGCGTCAGGAATGACTTTGCAAGCAGTATTGTAGAGTCGGCGCCAAGTATTTTCTATCCTCGGGCAAGTGCAGCTGTACTGTTGAACAAGCTAGATATTCTTCCCGAATCGTTTAATGTGTTTAAAGTGCGCGTCGGCTATGGTCAATCGGGAACATTGCCAGGTCCTCTCGACGGATCAGATGTCTTGTGGCGCGGAACGATCAGTGGGCATGGAACTGGTGCAACGATCGCGAGTATAGGCAACCCATTGATCGAACCGGAGCGCATTAATGAACTTGAACTGGGTCTTGATTTCGAAATCAGTAATGCGTATGGTTTGGAGTTCACATATTACATGCAGACGGCAAAGCAGTCGATAGTAGATTTTCTGAATGCTCCCTCGACAGGCTTTACCGCAACTTCGGTGCCTAAGAACGTCGGTTCAATCGAGGGTTCAGGCTTCGAGACGATGATATATGCAACACCGGTTCGTACGGCAGATTATCAATTGGATCTAAACTTGATTTTGAACTACACAACTAATGAAGTAACAGATCTCGGGAGTGCACCGCCAATCTTTCAGGATCAAAATGCGCTCGTCGTCGGCCAGCCGCGAGGAGCATTTTATGATTTTCAGGTTTTGGGTGCGGCGTTCGATGAAACGACAGGCGCCTATACAGGGGCTAGAGTTGATTCCGTCCGTAGCTTTATGGGTAACCCGGTTTCTCCACATTCAGGGTCGTTCTCAGTAAACTTCCGATTCCTAAAGAATTTTGAAGTGTACGGACTGGTAGACTGGGCACTGGGAGGGACAATTCATAATCTTACGCGCACATTTCAAACTCAGTTAGGCAATGATCGAGAGTATAACATGCTTCTCGATCAGCTTGGCGAACAGGATTTAGATACCTTAGCAGCTCCTCTGGACGTTGGCTCACCAGCCTATCGAGCTGCTGCCGAACGCTTTGCTCAGCTTGATTTCGCTCAACCAGGAGCAACGGGGTATTTTGAATCTACCGATAATCTCCGGGTAAGAGAAGTAAGTTTAAGTTATGATTTTTCGGAATTACTCGCTTCATGGTTACCGAACCGCCAGATAAAGTCCTGTAAGTTGAGTTTAGGCGCACGGAATGTTGCGCTTTTCAAAAAGTACTCTGCTCCTGATGTAGAGGTAAATTATGTGGGGGCCAGCAGGAGCATTTCACGCGGTCAGGATTTCCTGACATTGCAAAACCCGCGTGTTATTTACGGTTCTATTTCCATAGGATTTTAACAAAGGACTTGACAATGAAATATCTTTCTTTAATTTTCATATTCGCGCTTGCGCTTTTAGTGCAAAGCTGCGATAGCTTCGTAGAAAATGTCGAAGATCCTATCGATACGTTCGGGGATCAATTGCTCAATGATGAGAACCAGGTTGACTTTATGGTCAACGGCATCCATGGGACATTTGCGCAGACATATGGTTTTCTCTCCGTGTATGCCGATGGATTATCCGATGGACTGGTATTCGATCTTCGCGTGCAGACAGCAACGTACCCCCAGTACTATGAAATCGATAATGGATCGATCATTCTCAATAATAATTCGGTGATCGATGGCGAACAATTGCTTGGGCAGCTGCGGCTCTTTGCCGATACCCTTGTCGGCCGAGCATTACAAATCACTTTTACCGATTCATCAAAGCTCCACAAAGCGCTCTACCATGGATATCTCTATGGAGGAATAGCGAGGTATTTCTATGCTTCCTATTTTGGATTGACTGAGGAACAAGGTGGGGGTGCCATCAATGCAGGGCCGTTCATCCCGTCGACGCAAATGTATCGACAGGCACTGGACCGACTGGATCTGGCGCTTCCTCATGCGCAAAGCCCATACGAGGAACGCGTCGTTCATTCGATTAAGGCGCGCATTCATTTGTATCTTGGTGAATATACACAGGCAGCGGCAGAAGCGGCGAACGGTCTTGTTAGTGGGGACCCGTCGCTCGATGCGCTGTTTAAAAGTGAATCACAAAACCCGTGGTGGACTGAAGCAGGTAATGGGCGCTTACAATGGGTAGCAGACCCCCGGTTTATCGGTTACGTAACTTCAGATCCCAAAGAGGCTGTACGGATCCCTTTAAATGAGTACCAATCCCCTTATGATGGGAGCTTCCTGAATTTCCAGAATAAATATCCACAGGATGCTTCTCCGACACCATTTATCACGTGGCAGGAGATGAATCTCATTCAAGCTGAATCTGCAGCTCGCGATAGTCTGAATACCGTGGCGTTAACGCTTATAAACTCGGTTCGTACTTCTCATGGACTGGATGCGCGTACAGAGACCGCACTTGACAGCATCTATATCGAGCGCGACAAAGAACTCTTTGCTACGGGCAATCGTCTGATGGATCAGCGCCGGTTCGATCGTTGGCACTTACCAGTTGGGACCTGGAAGTTTCTTCCGATCACCCAGCGTGAGCGTGAAGCAAATCCGTTTATTGATTGATAGGACATACTCGTCTGTGGAAAGCCCGCCAACCGGCGGGCTTTGTTTTTTGTTATGTATTCTCTCATGGCGAATATTTCTCCTCACTCCTACCTCTTCCTTTGCGATGGCAAAGGGCTGGGCGGCCTTGAGCTGCAGATGCTTGAGCGCACGCTCGATGCGCGTGAGCGGGGTGCGGCAGCTGTCCTTGCCTGTTCGTCGAAAGGGAAGTTGTCGCCGTATGCTGCTTCGCGAGGCCTGAAGCCGGAGCGGGTTGAGGTTAATATTCCGTACTATGATCCCATCGCCACTTTTCGTCTTGGTAAGATTGCGAGGAAGCACAGAGCAACGGTCTGTGTCGTCGGCCAATCTCGATTACTAAGTCAGGCGCTTATCGCGCGCAAGGTGTGGGGGCTAGAGATGGCGGTGGTGTTTTACCAGCAGATGCAATCGGGGCATCCGAAGCGGGACTGGTTTCATGATAAGATATACTCATCGGTGGATGCTGCCGTCGTCCTGACTCAGCAGATGAAACACGAGTTAGAGCAGACGACGGTCATGCAGCCTGACAAGGTCCATGTGATACCGTACGGGATCAATGCTGAGCGGTTTATTCTGACAGGAAGTAATCGCAATGCGTTGAAGCGACAGTTCGACATTCCGGAGGATACGTATGTCGTTGGCTGTGTGAGTCGGCTTGATTTTCAGAAGGACCAGCTAACCCTCATCAGGGCATTTGCAAAGAGTGAGTTGCCAGCAAATAGTGTGCTTGTTATCGCAGGAGATGTTACTCCCGGATACGAAGGCTACGACGAGGAATTACGGAAGGCAACTGCTGAGCTTGGCATAGCCGAGCGGACGATCTTCCTGCCATTTACGAACGAGATCCCGAAGCTGCTATCCTGCTTCGATGTATTCGTGCTTCCTTCGCGATCTGAGACCTTCGGGCTAGTCGTCGTTGAGGCGATGGCTGCTGGAGTACCTGTCGTCGCTACGGAAGCCGGAGGCGTGCCTGAGATCATCACCGATGGCAAGACGGGGCTTCTATTCCCGGCGCAGAACGATCAGCCTCTGGCGGATCATCTCTCGCGGCTGGCAGCTTCTGAGGAACTGCGTCAACAGATCGGCGGGGAGGCACAGTTGGACGTCCGGAAGCGGTATGACTATCGCCTGCAGACGGACCGGTTCTTCGAGGTCTGCGCCAATGCGTTTATTTCGCGGAAAAATGGCTGAGTTGTGAACTTCCACAGGGGAAAAACAGTTATTAGCGCGCGACTTTTCCGGAGCGGTAGTTCAGTTGGTTAGAACGCCTGCCTGTCACGTAGGAGGTCGCGGGTTCGAGTCCCGTCCGCTCCGCATCTAACCAAAGCATGAAACATTGCTAATGAACGCCCTGCAACTGTGGGGCGTTTGTCATTTTATGAAGAAATATCTCTCGATCGTAACTGTATTCGCGTTTATCGCCGCCTCCCTCATCTCCGCTACCGTACTCAATTCCTGTTCGACGCTGAATGCCTTAGCTGGCTTGACAAGAGCTGAGTTCAAGCTCCAGAATGCAACAAGTTTTACGCTCGCCGGTATCAACATTGTCAACAAGCGCTCGCTGAGCGACTTCAGCATTGCCGATGGCCTGAACCTGACAAGGGCATTCACCACAGGCAAATTTCCATTGACTTTTACGCTCAATGTAGCGGCTCGCAACCCCAACAGCCCGACACCGGGCAGCAACATGTCAAAATTTTCGCTGACGTCATTCCCATGGCGCCTGATGATCGATGGCCGTGAGACGATCTCCGGCAATATCGGCTCGCCGGTAACGCTTCCCGATGGCGGGACGACGACGATCATTCCGCTGCAGGTCAGCGTTGACTTGAAACAGTTTTTTGGCGAGCGTGGCTATGAGGATATTATTAATTTGGCGATGGTACTTTCCGGGTCTTCCGGAGTGGCAAATCTTCAGTTGAAGGCGCAGCCTTCGGTGTCGACGCCGATCGGCTCGCTGAGGTATCCGGGGGAGCTTACCATTGTTAGTACAGAATTCCGCAACTAGACACGTGAGGCAGAACGGGATCATTATTGCGCTGGACGGCCCAACGGCATCGGGGAAGAGCTCGACTGCCCGCGAAGTTGCCATGCGCCTCGGCTATAAGCACCTCAATACCGGGGCTATGTATCGGGCCTTTGGCCTCTACGTCCTTCAGTGGGAGATCGATCCTGCCGACGACGAGAAACGCGCCTGGCTGCTCGACAGAGTTTATATCGACGTCGACGAGAACGGCAATACGCTCCTCGATGGTACGGATGTATCGGCTAAGGTCGAGGATCCGAAAGTAGCCCAGATGGCAAGCAAGGTTTCTGTCTTTCCGGATGTGCGGGCCAGGCTCGTTGCGCTCCAGAAGGAGATCGCCAAAGAGGGCGGATTTGTCGTCGATGGCAGGGATATTGGCACCGTCGTTTTCCCTGATGCAGAGGTTAAAGTTTATCTTAATGCATCGGCACAAGTTCGTGCATTTAGACGACATAAGGATATTTTTGAAGGTAATACTTCGCTTAGAATATCGGATGTGGTCAGCCAGATCGAAGAGCGCGACCGCCGCGACATGGAACGCGAGAACAGTCCCTTACGTAAAGCAGATGACGCGATCGAACTTGATACGAGCAACATCTCTTTTGAGAAGCAGGTATCGAAGATCGTCGCGCTTGCACAGGGGCGCATTGAAGTAGAAGATCCACATGGTCGTTAATGTCGATACACATTCAGGCTTTTGCTGGGGCGTAGTCCGCGCGGTAGACTTCGCCGAGGCGGAGCTTGGGGGAGCGGGTAGTCGTCAGTCGATAGTCGATAGTCAGGACGCGAAGCTGTATTCACTTGGAGATATTATTCATAATCCGGTCGAGATCGATCGTCTCGGCCAGCTGGGGCTTGCAACCATTACGCATGCGGATTTTGAGCGGATCGCTGCTGAGAATAAGGCGAAGGGAATAGCCACCAAGGTCCTGATCCGCGCTCATGGCGAACCTCCTGCGACGTATGCGGCGATGAACCGGCTGGGTATCGAGTTTATCGATGCTACGTGTCCTGTGGTTACCAAGGTCCAGGAGCGCATTAAGAAGTTTTACGATAAGGGCTATCAGGTAGTCATCTTTGGTAAGAAAGATCATGCTGAGGTGATCGGGTTGCGCGGCGTTGTTAACGACGAGGCCATTGTGATCAAGACAGTCGACGAAGCGCTTGCGAAAGTGCTACTCGATAAGCCGACGGTGCTTTTCTCGCAGACGACGATGGATAAGCCGACGTTCTATGCGATCCGCGACGTCCTGAAGGCGAAGATCCGCGACTTTGTTGTCGGCACGATGGAAGAGGATGCCGTCGAGTTTCACGCCAAGGATACGATCTGCGGCCAGGTATCGGGCAGGGAAAAGAAGCTCATCGAGTTTTCCGAGGCGCACGATGTCATTGTCTTTGTTGCCGGACGTACGAGTTCGAACGGGAAAGTGCTGCACGATATTGCGAAGTCCGTTAATCCGCGGACGTATTTTATTGAGATGGATAAAGAGCTTGACCCTGCATGGTTCGTAGGTGTGTCAAGTGTTGGGATCACCGGAGCGACATCGACGCCGATGTGGCTGATGGATCAGGTGCGGGATTCGATCTACAAACTGGTTGGCGAGCCCGAGAAGGCGGCGTTACTCCCCGTCGTCAGCTAATTCTTCTTCTTCCTGTTCTGTCTTCACATATCGTTCAAGCGAGAACGTCTCGCCAAGATACAGTTTACGTATCTGCTCATCGTCGGCTAACTCTTGTGCCGAACCGGCGCGGAAGATCACTCCATCGATAAGGATATAGGCGCGATCGGCGATCGACAGCGTTTCGTGGACGTTGTGGTCGGTGATCAGGATGCCGATGTCTTTGTCTTTAAGCCTGATGACGATATGCATGATCTCTTCGACGGTGATCGGATCGATGCCGGCAAACGGCTCGTCGAGGAGAATGTACTTGGGATTTGTGGCGAGAGCTCTGGCGATCTCACACCTGCGCCGCTCGCCACCGGAGAGCATGTATCCTTTTGATTTGCGGATACGGGCGATGGAAAATTCTTCAAGCAATTCTTCGCAACGTTCTTTGCGCTTTGCCTTATTGTACGGCATGAGCTCGAGCACTGCCAGCAGATTCTCTTCGACGGTCATCTTCCGAAAGATCGATGCTTCCTGCGAGAGGTAGCCGATGCCTTTGCGGGCGCGGGCATACATGGGCAGGTTGGTAATGTCTTCGGTGTTGAGAAAGACCTTCCCGCGATTCGGCTTAACGAGGCCGGTGATCATGTAGAACGTCGTCGTTTTGCCGGCGCCGTTGGGGCCCAGCAAGCCGACGATCTCGCCCGGAGAGACGGAGATGGATGCATCCTTAACGACGACACGCTTGCCGTAGATCTTCTGCAAATTCTGTGAGTAAAGCTGCTCGATCATTCTTCGTTATCGTTACGTCTGGCAAAGTCAACTGGTTTCCTGCGGCGGTAAAATTCGTCGAGGGCAGGGCGCAGTTCGGGCCTGCGGTCATATGCACCCAGCCTGAACGCTGCGCCACGTTGGCCAACAAACCGCTCGGGAATATACTCGCCCTCGGTGCCGCCAAGTACGGCGACGCGCGTCGGACTGTTATCAAGAAAATCGATCCGGATACTATCGCCGCTCGAACGGTTCAGCCCCGAGGCCGTACCGTCATTAGATACAAAATAAATCGACAAAGCGTTATCGATGCCAAGCAGGAATCTGACGGTATCCTGATTGATCTTCAGAAGCATGCGCTGTGCGGTGAGCTGATTGATGCGGCCGCGGAAGGTCGCGTCTTCGAACGGAGAGGTTGCAAATGAATTGCCGAGTCCCCAGACCGATTCGACTTTCTTGTCGTTGGTGAACAGGTGAATGCTGTCGGCTGCGATCTCCGTGCTATCCTGCCACATGCGCGGACGATTGCCGACAAGCCGCATAAAATCTTTCGCGCGATCGTAGACGACCTCTTCGCCGATGCCGCTGAAATCATCGCGGATCATTCGAACATGCCCTTTTCCTATAAACTTTGCGCTGTCGCCTGCATAGACTTCCATGGTATCGGCGATCATGAAAAGCGTATCGTAGACTGCCATCGTCGTGCCCAGGGTGTCTTTCATCGTAGAGTCGATGATCAGTAGCAGTGGCTCTTTGGGTGCGATGACGTAGTTGAGCTTTGCAAGGCGCGCGAGTGTGTCGCCGATGATGACGGTGGAGTTTGCTTTGTCGAGGACGCCGACATTACCCGAGGCAGTAAGGAGACCGGACGCATCGGACTGGTAGAGGCGATCTGCATGCAGGATCATCGAATCGTTTTCGAAGCGGACCTTGCCTTTAGCCGAGGTCTCACCGATGATACGGTCGTTGGTGACTTCATCTGCGAGCAGGGTGCCGGATTCACTGGTGACGACGACATCGCCGGTGGCGATCATGGTCTGCGAGCCGCGGAAATAGACGAGGCGCTTTGAGGTCAGATTCTTCTGCGCATCGCGGGCCTTGACGTTGCCGATAAACTCTGCTCGCTGATTGGAGAGATTGTACGTGCCTCGCGATGCCGTTACCGAAGCGTCACGGTCGGAGAGGAAGACGCCATTCTCCGCTCGGGCTATTTGTGTCGAGCCATCGTAGATGACTAGCGGCGCCTGCATCGTCATGAAATCCTGGATGACATTCACATTGCCGCGAAGCTCGATGACGTTGCGGGACTGATACTGCCAGGCCTCGTTTGCCGAACCGTTGAGATCCGCCTGCTGGAATCGGACATTACCGAGCAGTTTCTGGACAATTTCTCCATTAATTTGTGTGTTTACCAGACTGTCGGCGGTGATGGTGATCATCTCGTTCGATACGCCTACCTGTGACCAGGCAAACTCTGCCGATATCAGGAGAAACAGGCACGTCAGTATGTCGTATATTTTACGCAATAGTAATGACTTAATGGAGCGCTACAAACGATAATCCAATGGCTATCAATCCATCGAAGCTTACGGTTAAAACACAGGAAACGTTGCAACGTGCTGTTGAAATCGCCGGCGAGCACGGTAACTCGCAGGTCGAACCCGAACACCTTGCACTAGCCTTTTTCGAAGAACCGGAGGGCGTCGTCGTTGCCATCGTACGCAAGATCGGCGCCGATGATACGACGATTCGCACACGGGCACAAGCCCTCGTTGATAAACTGCCGAAAGTGACGGGCGTCGCCTCGGCGCAACAGTATATCTCGCAGTCGATGAATCAGGTGTTCGATGTTGCTCGGCACGAAGCGGAGGGTCTCAAAGACGAATACATATCCACCGAGCACCTACTGCTTGCGCTTTGCGAGTCTAAATCGGAGGTTAGCAAACTGCTCAAAGAGCATGGTGTCACGAAGACATCTGTACTGAAGGCACTGCAATCAGTCCGTGGTACGCAACGTGTGACCGATCCGCATGCCGAGGACAAGTATCAGTCACTCGAGAAGTATGGCCGCGACCTCACCGAACTTGCATCGAAAGGGAAGCTCGATCCGGTGATCGGCCGCGAGGATGAAGTTCGTCGTGTGATGCAAGTGCTTGCGCGCAGGACGAAGAATAATCCTGTGCTCATTGGTGAGCCTGGCGTTGGCAAGACTGCCATCGTCGAAGGCATCGCCCTTCGTATCGTCTCCGGCGATGTTCCGGAAACATTGAAAGACAAGCGCATTATCGCACTCGATATGGGGACGCTTGTAGCGGGTACAAGTTTTCGGGGACAATTTGAAGAGCGGCTGAAGGCGATCGTGAAGGAAGTTGCACAGTCCGAGGGCGAGATCATTCTCTTTATTGACGAGCTTCACACGCTTGTTGGTGCAGGTGCAACGCAGGGAGCGATGGATGCTGCGAACATCCTGAAGCCTGCGCTTGCCCGTGGTGAGTTGCATACGATAGGCGCGACGACGCTCGATGAGTATCGCAAGCATATTGAGAAAGATGCTGCACTTGAACGCAGATTCCAGCCTGTCTTTGTTGGCGAGCCTACCGTTGAGGATACGATCTCCATTCTTCGTGGCCTCAAGGAGAAGTATGAGCTGCATCATGGGGTGCGGATCAAAGATTCTGCGCTTGTGGCGGCGGCGCAGCTTTCGTCGCGGTATATTAGCGACCGTTTCCTGCCGGATAAGGCCATCGATCTTGTCGACGAAGCCGGGAGTAAGCTGCGTATCGAGATCGACTCGATGCCGGCCGAACTCGATCAGCTCGAACGGAAGATCAGACAGCTTGAGATCGAGCGGGAAGCACTTAAACGTGAACTAGCAGCGAAGTAGCAATTGTCGGTTAAAGATCGCATCATAGAAGAAAAGGTTATTGGCATTATCCGTCTCGGCGATGCAGATAAGGCCCATCGCGCAGCCCATGCACTTGCAAAGACGGGCATGACGTTTATTGAGATCACGCTCAACACGCCCAGCGCACTTTCATTAATTCAATCGCTCGTCAGCGAATTACCGAATTGTATTATTGGTGCGGGGACAATTAAATCCGAAACAGATACGTCGAATGCGCTTGAAGCGGGCGCGCAATTTCTTGTAAGCCCGATCGCACCTCCGGAAATGATGGAGCTTGCGCAGCTTCATAACGTAGCCACGATCGCCGGAGCGCTGACTCCTACCGAGATCTATGCAGCCTACCTGCAGGGCGCAAATTTTATCAAGCCGTTTCCACTCGCAGGTATCGGTCCTCCGTATATCCGTGCACTTAAAGGGCCATTCCCGGAAATCAATTTTATTCCGACAAATGGCGTCACGCTGGATAACATAAAGCAGTTTTTCGATGCAGGAGTATCTGCAGTAGGTCTGGGATCCGTACTTGTTTCTGCTAAGGATACTGAAGCTGCGATCGAGGAAAATGCTGCACGTGCTTTAGAGATAATACGGTCGATAGGATAATGGTTAATAAAGAATTAGTTGAGGCGATCAGCCTGTCGTGGTGCAGGCGTCACCGGCCGGAGTCGGAGTCGACGGACTGGGGGCAGTCGCTTCTCATGTATGGTCTTCTGCGTGGACTGCCGCAGCATAATAATCCTGAAGTTCGCGAGTACATCAGCCGCTGGCTCAACTTTCATCTTGCCGAGGGAGTGCATGTCCATTACTTCTGCGGCTCGTGGAGTTTCGCCTTACTCTATCCGGAAGTTGCAAAGCAGTTTCCGGAAGCGAAGATGCAACTCGATGCTACTGCAGAGAAGATCTATGATACGATCATGCACAAGGCGCTGCGTAATGGCGAGGGCGTGATCCTGCATAATGTCGATCTGCCGAACATCTATATCGACACCGTCTACTACTCCGCTGTTCTTCTTGCCAAACTCGGACCCTATCTTGGGAAAGACTGGGAGAACGAAGCGTTGAAGCAACTCGATTCGCACTTGAAGATTTTACAGGACACGAATGGCAAGTTCTATATTCATTGCCAGGAAAACTTATCGGGTAAACGCTCTGAAGGTTCATGGGCACGCGGCAATGGCTGGGTGATGATGACGTATGCAGAGTTGCTTTCTGTTATGCCGAACAGCCTTGAAGCGTATAGTCGCCTCAGTGCAGCATTCAAAAAGCTGACCGACGATCTGCTCGCGCATCAGGCGCCGTCAGGATTGTGGAAGACGATCATCGACGAACCGAAGACATACGATGAAGTATCGGCAAGCGCGATGTATCTTTTTGCGATGCAGAAAGGGAGGTCGCTTGGTATTCTCGGCAGCGATTACGATGATGCCATACAGAAGTGTTTAGAAGGTATCAAAACCTATATCGACGACGATCACCGAGTGCTCGGCGTCTCCGAAGGTACCTGGCCGGGGACGAAGGAGTACTACCTGGGTTTGAGTACAGGCGAATGGTGGTGGGGGACGGGGGCGGTGCTGTTGGCTTTGACAGAAATTGTAAAGACCAAGTAGACTACATCCTCTGATAGAATCCTACTCTCTCGTCGTAGCTTTGCTTCGTGGATAAACAGGCTTATCTAAGAAGGTTTAAGCGCATAGAAATGTGGATAGTAAACCCTGTCTGCTTTATTCTAGTGTATATCATTTATTTCTATGTACATAGGCTGCTTAAACTCACCGAGAACGATTTCCTTAATTTTTTCTTCTTTATAACGATTGGTGTTGAAATTACACTCTTAATTAAGACGATTTACACCAGAATATACTTCTGGAAGTTGACCAAAAAAAATCAAAACTGAGGCATTACCAAATTTGGTCAGATGAAATTATTTTCCCCGAAATACGTTTTCACATCGCATTTTAACGTCATCAGGACTCTGCGAAGGTGTTTTCCATAGTGGTACGCACTGTCAGACATCCCTGGTGAATTCTTCAACTTAAAAACCGTAAAACTATGGTAAAACTGCGTTTAGCCAAGCAGGGAAGAAAGAAGCTTCCCATCTATAAGATCGTTGCTGCCGACTCACGTGCCCGCCGCGACGGCCGTTTCATCGAGTCCCTCGGACAGTACCGTCCCTCAAACGACAACGGAAACAAGATCCTTGACCTCAAGGAAGAGCGCGTTATGTACTGGCTCAAAGTTGGCGCTCAGCCGACGGCTACCGTTCGCTCGCTCTTATCCAAAGAAGGCATTCTTCTGAAGTGGCATCTTGAGAAGAAGGACATCGAACCGGCCCGTGCCGAAGAGATCTTCAACACGTGGAAAGAGCAGAAGTCGACTGCCGAAGAGCGCAAGGCCGTTGCCCGTCAGGAAACCCTGAAGCGCAAGAAAGCAGACGCAGCTAAGGCAGCAGCAGAAGCAGCAAAGGCCGCTGAGCCAGTTGCTGAAGCACCCGCCGCAGAAGCTCCGGTAGCAGAAGCGCCAGTAGCTGAAGCACCAGTTGCAGAAGCTCCGGTAGCAGAGGCACCAGTTGCCGAAGCACCCGCTGCTGAGGCACCTGCAGCAGAAGCACCGGCTGAAGAAACGCCGGCTGCATAAGTTTTCTCATTTCTCATTGAAAGCCCTGGTAGAGATTATCGGGGCTTTTTTTTAGTTATGAGTTTTGAGTTTTGAGTTTTTAATTTTCAGTATGGACTTAGTTGTTATCGCCATCATTCGTAAGGCTCACGGAGTTAAAGGGGAAGTCCTTGCCGCTCCGATGACCTTTGATCCGGACCGTTTCAAACGCCTGAAGAAAGTATACCTGCGCAAAAACGGCGACGTCAAAGAGATGGAGATCGCTACGGTTCGCAAGGTTGCGCTCGGTTTGCTGATCAGGTTTTCCGGCGTCGACGATCGCGATGTTGCCGGGAATCTCCGCGGCTCCGAGATCTGTGTTCCTGAAGCAGACCGCCTCCCGCTGCCGGATTCAGAAGCCTATCTTGATGAGATCATAGGCATGAGTGTCGTCGATGCAGATTCAGGTGCACAGCTTGGTAAGGTCGAAGAGGTCTACTCTTATCCTTCGGGAGTTGCGTATGAGATTCGTCTGGGTGACGGAAAGCTCCGTTCGGTAATAAGTACGGGAAATGAAGTTGTCTCGCTTTCGCGAAGCAAGCGCTTGATTCAGGTTCGGTTGTTAGAAGAGCTGTAGGTTAGGCTGCAGGAGTATTGGTCTGCTCCGGTGCCGGTGTTTCTTTCGCCTTCAGACGCTTAGCACCATACATGATGCCGTAAGGGATGACGATGATATAGCCGATTACCAGGATGATCGGCGCAACATCGAGGGCGAGTGAGCCCATGGTCTCGCTGATCGACATGAGATAGTAGCCGAGGACGATCACCAGGACGCCTGCGAGAATGATCGTGATATTCTGCTTTTCGAATGGCATCTGGAACGGGCGTGCGCCACCTGCTGCCGGACGGCGTTGCGTGCGAGCAGTAGATGCTGACTGACGAGCAGTTGGTTTAGCTGCCGAGGGCCTGGTCTGAGTTGTTGTGCGCTGTTGAGCCATTAGTACCGACTATGTGAAGTTCAAAAAACGGCATTCACCGTGTTCACGTTCCGGCTTCGGACAAGACACCCTTCTCCAAATGCATGTGCCGGGTCGCCCGTTTGGCAAGCTCGATGTTGTGTGTGGCGATCAGAAAGGTCTGTTCGTACCGCTGGGCGAGGGTCAGCATCATATCGAAAAGCTTCATACTATTGATCTCATCGAGGTTGCCGGTGGGCTCATCGGCCAGGATGAGGCTTGGCTGCATCATGAAAGCGCGGGCAACGGCGACGCGCTGCGCCTCGCCGCCGGAAAGCTCCGAGGGCTTGTGCTTCATACGCTCGGCAAGGCCGACTTCTGTCAGTAGTTCTTCGGCTCTACGGGAGCTTGCGCTATCACTTGTGCCGGCGATGAGTGCAGGCATCATGACATTTTCAAGTGCAGTGAACTCCGGCAGCAAGTGATGAAACTGGAAGATAAAGCCGATCTTCTTATTTCGCATTTGTGATAACTTTTCCGGTGATAGCTCATTGAGCGCTTCGTTCTCGAGCAGGACTTTGCCGCTGGTCGGCTTATCGAGCGAGCCGAGAATGTTGAGCAGCGTGCTCTTGCCCGATCCGCTGGCGCCGGTAAGGGCGACGATGTCGCCGCGTGTAAGGGCGAAGGAAATATTATGGAAGACGCGCACCACTCCGGTGCCGGTCGACATGTATTCCTTCGATAAGTTAACCGATTCTAAAATTACTTCTTTCATCCTACTCCCAACGTAATGCCTCTGCGGGTTCAACTTGTGCCGCTTTGCGTGATGGGACAAGTGACGTTAGCATCACAAGTACTGTCGCGCCGAGGCTGACAAAGATAAAGTCGGTCCAGCGCAACTCCACGGGAAGCGCCGGAATAATATAGACGCTCGTATCGAGCGCAAAAAAATGAAACTCCTGCTGTGCGAGCACAATGCCAATTCCCAAGATACAGCCAACGACAATGCCGATCGCGCCGGTGATAAACCCCTGATAGTAGTAGATGCGGCGGATATGGATGCGCTCGGCTCCGAGAGCGAGCAACAGGCCGATGTCGCGCTGCTTCTCATACACGGTCATCGTCAGAGCACTAAAGATACTAAACGATGCGACAGCAACGATCAGGATGAGGATGAAGTAGGCGATCCATCGCTCGAGCTGCATGACTTCGTAGAGGTCGCGGTGCAGGTCGTACCAGGTTTCGATGACATAGCGATCGGCGGGAAGGATCGAGGCCAGCGACTCTTTCACACTGTTCGACGAATTAATATCGGGTAATCTGATCTCAATATTTGTTGCGGAGTTTGGCGGCATGTCCAGGAGCGTGCGTGCCACATCCATATTGACGTAGGAATAGAGCGCATCGTATTCACGATTATTGGCGACGAAGATGCCGCGAACGATGAGCGAGAGGTTCTTCGGCTGCACAGGTTCGGTCAGAACGCGGTCGATGCCGATGGGGCTGAAGATCTGGATCGTATCGCCAACGGCAAGCGCAAGGTTATCGGCAAGCGACTGGCCAACGATAATGCCTTCGTCATCAAGCATCATCTTGCCGGCTTCGACGTGCTTGGCGAGGTCGATGATGGAGTTCTTCGGATCGATGCCATTAATGATGGCGACGCGGGGAAGCGTGTAGTGGACCATAACTGCCTTCGAGCGGATCGTTGCCGATGCACTCTTTGCGTTACTTGCGGCTGCAACCTTGGGCAGAAGTTGATCAACGTTTTCGATAACGGCAAAGTCGGATGTATCGGAGCGAACTCCGGCGATTCGGATATGCGGGTCGAAGCGGATGAGGATATCGGTGACGACGGTGGAGAATCCGTTAAAGACGGAGAGGACGCTGATAAGTGCTGCAACGCCGATGGCGATGCCAACCGACGATATGATGCTGATAACGGTGATAAAATTCTGCGACCGGCGCGAGAGCGCATACCGTTTCGCCAGAAATAGCTCGTATCTCACTGGTGCAAAACTACCATATTAAATCGGAAGTATTTGTTTTCATGAACCGCAGAGTTCGCGAAGCTGTTTTTTACTCTGACCATGACAACGCAAAGTTCTATATCTCCGCCAGGTATCCGTTTTCGGATCCGAGGTCTTTCCCGTGGAGACCAACCCGTCCGCCTTGAGTCTTCCGCAGAACTTCTCGATATGGAGCCGTTTGTTGGCAAGATCGAGATATCCGGCAAAGTGGAGGTATCCGAATATTTCCATTTTCTGCTCCGTTTGAAGGGCGTAGCCATCGTAAACTGCGATCGCTGCGGCAAAGAGATCGACCGGACGGTTGAATCCGACTCTGAGGTTTTCTTCGTTCCGGAGGGGATGGAAGGGCCGGGAGGGGACTTCGTCGAGGTATTTACCTACGACCCTCACGGAGCGCAAGAGCTTGATTTAACTGATGTTGTGCGGGATAACCTGCTCCTGGCCCTTCCGATGAAAAACCTCTGCGAGGAGGACTGTGTCGGCATCGCTACCGAGCATTGGGAGCCGGATGAGCCGGAAAATAAGGCCTTATTACGCTCACTTTACGATAAATTACGTGAGCAAGAAATGAACGATGGGCCGAAATAGTGTGTTTATGGGCGGCTATAAGAGAAAAATTTTAAGGGAAGACTACAATGCCAAATCCAACCCACCGAAACTCACGTACGCGTCGCGATAAGCGTCGTACGCATTATAAAGCTGCAAAACCGTCTTTCGGTGAATGCTCGAATTGTGGCGCTGCAAAGCTCCTGCACCGTGCATGCCCGAACTGTGGTTTCTACAACGGCCGGACGATGTTTGTGCCGAAAGCGATAAGTTAAGTCAGTTTCTAAGGAAAAGATCGGCCGCCTCTGGTGTTACAGAGTGCGGCTTTTCCATTATAAAAATTTACCCCTCTCTTGGGACACGACTCAGCCACACAACCGCGCATCGTTCTCGACACCATGGGTGCCGACTTCTCTCCGAAAAATGAAGTCCAGGGCGCCGTCCTCGCCCAGAAAGAATTCGGCTCGGATATAAAGATCATCCTTTCCGGCGATAAGCGCATGATCGAAGCAGAGATGAAATCTGCTAATATTGCTCCCGATACCTTTACCATCATCGACGCGCCGAATACGATCACCATGACGGATGAACCCGTTGCTGCGCTGCGCACAAAACGCGATTCGTCGATCGTTCGCGGACTCGAAGCTGTGAAGAACGGCTCGGCCGATGCATTTGTCAGCGCAGGGAATACTGGCGCGGTTATGAGTGCCGGGACGCTTGAGCTTGGACGCATCAAGGGTGTAAGCCGGCCGACGATCGGTTCGCTTTTCCCGCGTAGTATGGGTGGGTATACCTTAGTGTTCGATGTGGGCGCCACCGTCGATGCGAAAGCACACTGGCTGCGAGAGTACGCGGTGATGGCGACGGTCTATGCCCGTGAGATCCTGAATGTGACGAATCCGACCGTTGCGCTTCTTTCTGTCGGCGAGGAAGAATCAAAGGGCAACGAACTTGTTTTCGAGTCGGCACAACTCATTAAAGAGACGAATGTGAACTTCGTCGGGAATGTTGAGGGCCGCGACGTATTGAACGGCAAGGTCGATATCATCATATGCGACGGCTTTACGGGCAACGTCATTCTTAAATTTGCGGGCAGTGTGCTCGGTGCTCTCAAGACGAGGATCAAGCGTTACAGCGAAGGCGGCATCATCAATAAGCTGAAGGCTGCCGTTACGGCATCGGTGCTGAAGACGTCGCTGAAAGATTTTGATTATCAGGAATATGGCGGCGTACCTTTGCTCGGTGTCAAAGGTGTCGTTATTATCGGCCATGGAAGTAGCTCGCCGCTTGCGATAAAGAATATGATCCGCCGCGCAGCAGAGATGACGCGCAGGCGTATTAATGAACAGATCGAACAGGAATTGAACAAGCTCACGAAAATTGTTGCGAATGTCTAACGGACTTATACGACGTGCTGCCATCACTGCAGTTGCACATTATGTGCCGGAAGAAGTGGTGCCAAACTCCTTCTTCTCATCGTACCTCGATACGAACGACGAATGGATCCGCTCCCGCACCGGCATCCGCGAACGCCGCATCCTGCGCAATGGCGCAACCAGCGACCTGGCAGTACCAGCGATCAATAAAGTTTTAGAACAGCGGGGCATCGTTGCCGACGATATCGACCTGATCATTGTCGCTACTGTGACTCCGGACATGATGTTTCCGTGTACGGCCTGTGTGATCCAGGAAAAGATCGGCGCAAAGAAGGCATGGGGATTCGACCTCAATGCTGCTTGCTCGGGATTCGTCTTTGCACTTGAAACTGCGCGCAGAATTGTGGAAAGCGGTGGAGCGAATAAAGTGCTGCTCGTCGGCGCAGATAAGATGTCCTCGATCACCGATTATCAGGACCGCAATACCTGCATACTCTTCGGCGATGCAGCAGGTGTTGTCCTGATCGAGCCGACGGACGATCTGAATACCGGCATCATCGATGCGATCTTACATATTGACGGATCAGGCGCCCCACATCTGAACATGAAAGCCGGTGGCAGTTTGAATCCTCCGACGCATGAGACGATCGATAAGCGCTGGCATTATGTGTTTCAAGATGGAAAGACGGTCTTTAAGAGTGCCGTTGTCGGCATGGCCGATGTATCGGCAGAGGTCGTCGAGCGCAACAAGTTGACCGGAGCGGACATTGCTTACCTTGTGCCGCATCAGGCGAATCTTCGCATTATCGATGCGACGCGCGAACGGATGGGAATATCGGCAGATAAGGTGATGGTCAATATCGATAAGTACGGCAACACGACTGCTGCAACGATCCCGATGTGCCTAAGCGAATGGCATGCAGCAGGGAAGCTCAAAAAAGGAGATAATCTCGTACTCTCAAGCTTCGGCGCAGGATATACCTGGGGGGCAATTTTACTTAAGTGGGCGATATAACGATGATCGCATTCATTTTTCCCGGACAGGGATCGCAGTATGTCGGCATGGCTAAGAGCTTTGCCGAGCTTCCGCAGGGCAAGGAAATGCTCGAGAAGGCGGATGACATCCTGCA
>JANWLI010000098.1 GCA_025450975.1 Candidatus Kapaibacterium sp.
AAACCTGTATTGCACCACTGCGGCGAGTTCGGCGCGGCCATCTGCTTTAAGAGCATGTAGACCATCTCGTCGTAGTAGGACTCGGCATCGGCTTTGGTCGCAAAGTACCCGTGCTCTTCGCCCCAGGCGCGCCAGCAACCGGCTAAGCGGTGCGCGACCTGCTTGATCGAACGCTCCGGACCGAGCACGGGCTTGCCCGTCTCGTCGAGAATGGACTTCCCTGCAGCATCTGTCTGCGGGACTCCTGCCTTGCGGAAATACTTCTGGGCAAGGATATCGGTCGCGACCTGCGACCATCCGCGGGGCACTTCGATATCCTGCATATCGAAAATGGGCTTGCCGTCGGGATTACGCAGTACGCTTGCGCGCAGTGTGTATTCAAACTGCTCGTAGGGGCTGGTTCCTTTTTTGGTAAAGCGACGAATAACCTTCATACGTTCGTATGGTCTAAAAATCTTGTGATTACAATATCAACAACCGACTAGTACAGCAAATTCAGGCGGGAAAGGCTCAAGTCTTGGGGCTTCCGGTGAGTCCTCCGCACTTCCTGCGTTTTTAGGGCAGAAAGAACTGATTTTCAAGTGGCTCCCCGTAATTAAAAAATTGCGGAGAAGTGAAATGCAAAATTGCGAAAAAGAATTTGCAATTCCAAGCGAAAGTACCCCTTATTTGTCCACCATCTTTCTCACAATGTTGACGAGTTATCCACATTAATTTCACGCCAGCCCCCTACCCCTTGCAGCACAACAGACTGCCATTTTGGCACGCTTTTTACTAGCATACTACCCAAAATGTGAAACAAGACTTCGGGTGCCTCGTTGATTCACAGATGCGACTTCTTGCTCACAGCTTCATTTTTCAACTACTTTTTCTCACTTCCGGACTCATAACTCCATCAATAGTGATGGCTGACCCGCGCAATGATCTCCGGGGAGCATGGCTCCTGGAAATCTACTCGAACGATATAGGATTTGTACGTACGGTTGTACGCATAGAGACTGAAGACAGCACGTTCGAGGGGCATTCGCGCGAAGGTGTTTCAGGAGATATCCTTGGGTGGTGGACAGATCTCTTGGCAGGCATTTTCAGTAACGATTTTGAGGATGGCGCATTGATCCATCTGCATCAGGGTACATTTACGCATACCGGTGGGGGGACCAGCTTTCGTGCAATTTTTGGAAGTGCACTTGGAGCATATCGTCTTGATGGGTCTATCATAGACGGCCGTATGCAGGGCGAACTCTCCAGAGGTCGCCTACGCAACGGGACGATCCGTGGCTCGAAGATCCTCCCGCAACTTCCATTAGAGAATTATTCCTCTCTCGCAAGAAAGATCGTCGACACAACGGAAGCGCACTTTTATCATTCAGGTCTTGCGGCCAGCGATAACTGGATAGACTTTCGCCAGGAATTTGGTGA
Organism: Candidatus Kapaibacterium sp.; assembly: GCA_025450975.1. Taxonomy (GTDB): domain Bacteria; phylum Bacteroidota; class Ignavibacteria; order Palsa-1295; family Palsa-1295; genus JANWLI01. The sequence goes on from JANWLI010000098.1 coordinate 1,420, forward strand.
ACTATCGGCTAAGGCCGGTGACGATGTAGAGATGATCTTCAGCTTTTACAACCTCGCTCGCTCACTACCGTTCTCACACTTTTATCTCTATCAGAATAAGTCCGACACCCTTGCACGACCCGATACCTCACAATCAACGAAGGATCTGACGATTGAAGATATCTCCGATTCCGTTATCCTCTTGCGTATCAGTTCGTTCGCAGGATCTTCGGCTGCCATCGATTCGGTCTTTGCCATGATCATTGCAAAACAAAAGCCCTATCTTGTGATCGATCTACGCGGCAATCAGGGAGGTAATATTTCGGCGATGCGGGTGATCTCACATCTGATAGACTCAGAAGTATGGGGAGGTGTATTCGTTACACGAAAGTGGTTTGAAACGCACGCTAAACCGCCGACAATAAATTCGTATTCCCAATTTCCACTCCTTGACGAAGCAAACCTGGATCTTTTGTTTCGCGGTCTTCACAATGAGCCCGGAGTTTGCTTGAAAGCAAGGCCAGCAGTGCATCGGTATCGGGGAAAGGTCTCCGTACTTACGGACCGGCAAACAGCAAGCGCTTGCGAGCCGTTAGTCTTTGGCCTGAAAAAACATCATCTGGCGACCATTATTGGCGAACGAACGGCCGGTGCCATGCTCAATGGCGAACAATTTTCCCTCGACGCTTCCTGGACATTGACAATCCCGACAGCCGAATACTATACACCAGATGGATCTCGCATTGACCAGATCGGCGTGGAACCCGATATTGAAGTCGATGCCGAAGAAGCACTCAGCTATGCACTACGGCATCTAAAATAAAAACAGCGGCGGGGTTGGGGACTCCCGCCGCTATAAAGAGAGGACTCTGGTTTGACGAATATTAACTGACTATCTGGATTCGGAGTCAAAAATAATAGCAATCAGCCAAAATCCCACTACTTGGTTACTACGTGTTTTAGTTTTAAGCTTAGGAATCTGAAGGACACGAATAAACACTTGCCACGTGTTCACTCCTAGCATGAATACCATTCAGGAAGCGCTTTCCACGATCTTCCGCATCTCCTCTTTCCGCTCCCATCAGGAGGCGGTGGTTGAGTCCGTGCTGGCAGGGCGGGATACGCTTGTGGTGATGCCGACGGGCGGGGGGAAGTCGCTGTGCTACCAGTTGCCGGCGGTCTTGAGTGAGGGGACGGCGCTTGTGGTGTCGCCGCTGATCGCGCCGATTAAAGATCAGGTCGATAAGCTTACGCGCCTCGGCGTGCCGGTCGTAGCGCTTAACAGCTCCGTGCAGTATGACGATATGAGCCGCGCGCTTGAGACTATCGCCCATGGTGAGGCGAAGCTGGTCTACGTTTCGCCGGAGCGATTAGAGTCGCCGAAGTTCAGGGAGTTCATCAAGTATATTCCGCTTTCGTTTATCGCTATCGACGAAGCGCACTGCATCAGCGAGTGGGGGCACGATTTCCGCACAAGCTACCGCCGCATTCCGGATTTCTATAACATCTTCGAGAAGCGTCCGCCCATCATCGCGCTCACGGCAACGGCGACGCCAACCGTACGCGGCGATATCATTTCACAACTGCAGCTTCACGATGCGAATGCCTTCGTCGCAGGTTTTGCGCGGCCGAATATTCGCTACGGTGTGCGGCGCGGCTATGAGAAGAAAGATCTCGTCGCAGAGCTTGCCGATGTTGCGGGTGGAAGTACGGTCGTCTACTCATCGTCACGTGCGCGGACGGATGAGATATCGCTGCATCTGCGACAGCAGGGCATCGAAGCGGAAAGCTATCATGCAGGCATGAGTAATAATGAGCGTCTCGGCGTGCAGGAGCGGTTTCAGAGCGGGCGCACGCGCGTCATCGTGGCAACGAGCGCCTTCGGTATGGGAATCGACAAGGCCGATGTGCGAGCCGTTATTCATTACGATATTCCGGCGACGATCGAATCGTATTACCAGGAATCCGGCCGCGCTGGTCGCGACGGTGCGGAGTCGTTTGCGATCCTCCTCTATAATAGCGGCGATGAGAATCTGCACGAGTTCATGATGAGACGCAACTTCCCTACGCGCGCCGAGCTGATGATGACGTATAACGTCATCCGCGAAGCTGCTGCGACGACGCTGGGATTTGAACATGAGCAGAGTATCGTCATCGGCGAACAGGCGATCAAGCGGCAGATCCCGAAGCTCTCGGCGAATGTCGGGCGGATCATTGAAGTACTCGACGAAGCAGGATTCCTCACCGTGGAAGAAAGTACGCCGCTTGCATCGGCTCAGGTGGAGATGCTGCTGAGTTCGCAACAAGTCGATGAGCTGATCTTCAAAACGCGCTCGAGCGACCAGATCAAAATGCTGAAGCATTTCCAGGGACTGCGCCGCGATACGCGCAACTCTGTGCTCGCCATCGACGAAGAGCATCTGATCACAAAGCTAACATTCGACCGCACGCAGTTACGATCGACAGTGCGCACGCTCGAATCGAAAGGCGCGATCCGCTACCTGTCCCTCCCCTCCCGCACAAACAGCAAAAGTTATACGATCAGACTGCGCGCAGCGGAGATCACGGAAGACGATTTGCAGAACGCCTTCGCGCATCTTGACGAGCGGATGGCGCATGCGACAGAGAAGCTTCAGCAGATGGTCACATATGCGACGGGCTGGAATTGCCGGACGCAGACGATGCTTGCGTATTTCGGGGAGTCCTCTGGGCCGTGCGGGACGTGCGATGTTTGTGTGTCGGGGAATGTGGTAGATCCGTTGCAATTTTAACGCAAAGGTCGCAAAGGGTAGCGCAAAGGTCACAAAGAGTAAAAAATCCTGAAACAAGCGCCTTCGTCACGGGTTACTCCCATACGATGGCGGAAAATGTCAGATCGGCAACGGATTCACAGCTTTATGCCCTGCTTCGCGCAGAAGACGGGCAGAAAGAAGCTGCTTTTGCCGAACTCTATAGCCGCTATTCGTCGCGCGTCTGGCTCTATTGCCGGCGCATCGTCGGCGATGAAGCCCTTGCGCAGGACCTTTTTCAGGATACGTTCTTACGCTTCCTGAACAGCGCTGCACAGGAGCGCGAAATGACGAACGTGCCCGCGTACCTACTACGGATTGCCCGCAATCTTTGCCTGAACGCCAAACGCGATCATAAGACGACCGTTGCGCTCGAAGATTTCCATTTTCAATTCGAAGACCGCTCCGCCGAGCATGCAGAGCTTGCACGGCTCGTAGCAATGGCGCTCGACCTTTTGCCCGACGATCATAAGGAAGCGCTCTCGCTGCAAACCTATGGCGGACTCTCGTACAAAGAGATCGCCGATATTATGGATGTCCCGATGACGACCGTCCGTAACTGGATCGTCCGGGCAAAGAGGCGGATGCGCGAGATCTTAACTCCGTATCTGGCCGACGTTCCGGTACGCGTAAAGAAATGAGGATCTATCTATATGAGTGAACGAATGACACCGTCCGATCTCGTCTACCTCTTCGTCGATGGCGAAGCGACAGGCGCCGAACGCACGGAAATGTACGCTGCGCTTGCGACGGATAACGACTTGCAGTCCGAGTTCGAAGACGCACTGCGCCTCAAGCAAACGGTCGACGAAGAGATCGCCGTTACTGCGCCGCCCTACGAAGCGACGAAGGCTCTGTTCATGAAGGCAGGCTTTTCGATGCCTGTGCCGATCGCAGGTGGCGAAGCAATTGCGCCCGTCATCTCGCATGTTGCCGAAAGCGGCATCTTCACTGCGCTAAAATCTTTGATCGCTCCGTTCTTCGTCACGACCGGCATTATCGCCACAGGCGTTGTCAGCATGCCGTTCTTCGAGCGTATCGAAACGGGCACGTCGCAAGCCTCGCAAGTTAGTACACCGGTAGCACAAGTTTTCCCGACAAATACGACGACGAATACTGCTATCGCCGAAACAGTGCCTGCAACTACTGAGCAAGCTACGAATGAGCAGCCGGTAGTTACTCGTACGATCAATCGCGAAGCACGTAACAATGCGAGCGTTTCGCAGACTGTCGCTACTCCGTTCGAGCCGCAGGACGTCGTGCCTCCGGTTACGGTGGTCGACGAAGCCAAAGTAATGGAGATCCCTGCGATCTCTTCTGTCCGGCAAGAGCACATTCGCCAGGACTATCCTTCAAGTGTTTTGATTCATGAATCTCCGGTACGGATCCAGCAACTTGCAGACATCCGTACGGAAACGGTGGATGAGCCGAAAGATCTTTGGTTCGAAGTTCACCGGATCACCGACCTGAGCATGTTTCCGTCACGACCGACGGATGGTGCGCGGGACCTGGCGATCAACAACGTTGCTTTGAGCGCAGAATACCAGATCACGCCAACTTCGCGTCTTGGTCTTGCTGCCGGCACTGAAACATTCCCGCACTACACAGTTAACGCCGATACTTCACTGACCGAACGGTGGAATATCGTCTGGGGCGGCGTCCGCTATACGATGACAACATCGCAGTTGGCGCTCGGTCCGATCGTACCATCGCTGAGCTTCCTCGTCGGAGGAGCGTCGACCGGCCCGGTGGGCAAGGCCGCGCTCGCGATGACGTGGCAACCCGATGATCGCGTAAGCTTCACTGGCGGGATCGAGATGACAGGGCTCATCTACCACTACGGCACCAATTGGCGCGTCGGTGGTAAGCTGGGAGCGACCTACAGTGTGGCAGTCAGATTTTAGTTGGTCATTCTTTTTACAATTTGAGCGACCTCTAAGTATTCTCTAACTTATTCTCAAAGAACAATCTATGAAAAAATTCCTCTTTGTACTCTTAGCTGCCGGAGCGTTTGCAGTGAGCTCCTGCGATTGGTGGGATCCATACCCGGATAAACCGTGGGATCCGGATCCGCCGGTCGATACGACCGACCCCTGGGATCCGTGGGATCCACGCGATACCAGTGGTGGTGGCAATGGTGGCGATCCTGGTGATACGATCATCATTATCGATCCATGGGACCCTAGTGATTCGAACTGGTGGGATCCGCGCGATACTAACTAACTCCGGCGGGCTTGCATTGTAGTGGTGCGGGCCACAACACCGCGGATCGCCGGGGCCGTGTTGACTGAAACTCTCTGGTCCAGGCGATCCGCATCTTATTTGAAGCAGAACAAAGATACTCTTTTCGTTATGAAATTCGGCTTACTTCTCTTTCTCGGATTACTAGTAGCATCGTGCTCGGACACGGTGCTCGATCCGAATGATATCGGCAATGGCGACGGCAATGACGATCCTGCATCGGGCAACGACCTGATATTTTTCAATCAGGAGATCTTCCCGATCGTCCAGGGTTCATCCCATAATTTGCATTCATTCTCATTAAAGACTGGTGCGATCACAACCGTTTCGCAGCAGGGATTTATCTCCGCACCGCCGGTCGGCAATAAGCTGCTCTATATCGACGATACTATTCCGGGTAGCCACAGACTCTATCTTGCAAATCTCGATGGTTCGAATAAGTCGTTCCTCCTGGAAGATTCACTGATCGAAAGTGCGACACTTTCGCCTGACGGAAATTCGATCTTATACTCCGTGACCTATCCTCTCGATCCTTACGACCCATTCAGTATTCAGTATAGCCGGATCAAGCTGGTATCCCTGATGGTGGCGGCGCCAATAAGTGTTGTTGTCCTTGCAGAAGACGCCGATGCGGCAGTCATGCCGACATTCTCGCCAGATGGAAAATATATAGCATATGCAAAACTTGAGGTCAGCGGTTTTGATAAAGTGATAATCTACGATATTGCCGCAAGAACTCCAATCGATGCAGGCATCAACCTGAATTCATTTTCGATCGACCTCGAATTCGACTGGTCAGCAGACAGCAAACAGGTACTGTGTCTAAGTACAGATGTCTTGCTCTATGATCTGGCGAGCAGAAACGTTACAGCATTGAACTTCCCCACAGAGGCGGGATTGCCGACCTTCCCCGTGCTCTCGCAGGATGGCAAGATTGCCGCTTCCGGCTTTACCACAGGTGGCGTCGCTATGCATTCTGACATTTTCTTATATGATGGTAGAACGTGGACTAACATCACAAACACGCCCGATTCGTCAGAGGTCCTGCCGCACTTCTCACGCGATGGAAAGAGGATCGTTTTCTCTGCCATTTACGGAGGGGTCGATCCGTTTACAACGCAGGTCGTACCGTCATCAGATCTGAAAGTATATGAGAATGGAGCTACTCGCACATTAACGCAAGGAATGATCGTCCGCCCCTTGTTCGGCAGATAGCTAACGGATGCCGAGCGAGTCGGCGATCGCCCTGAAGATGATCGATGTGCGTTCCGGTGTTTCGGTTAGCGATTCTGTCTTTGCCGTGTAGGCGTTGAGCGTCGAATTATATGCGGTAAGTACGGAATCGCGTAAGCGGTGATGATGCGCCGAATCGATACTAAACGCCTTGACCTTCCCGAGCGCTACCGATAAGTTTATATACTCAAGCTCTTCATCGTTGAGCTTTTCGGATTTTGCGCAGCCAAGAAGTGAGGCTGCCAGCACGAGACAGATCGCGATCCTCACATTGCCTCCAATGCATTCTTCACATCTGCGAGAAGATCTTCGTAATCTTCGATACCGCACGAAAGTCTGACAAGCCCATCGGTGATACCAAGTTCATGACGTCGTTCGATCGGCACCGAGCCGTGCGTCATCGAAACCGGATGGCAGACGAGCGACTCCACGCCACCAAGCGATTCGCCCAGAGTAAAGAGACGCAGCGCAGCTGCGAAGCGCTTCGCATTCGACAGGCTTCCAGTTTCGAATGCGATCATTCCACCGAAGCCGCGCATTTGCTTATTCGCAATATCATGCTGCGGATGCGATGGCAGGCCCGGATAGAACACAGCTTTCACTTTCGGATGTGTTGAGAGAAATTCTGCGATGCCTTGTGCATTTGCCGAGTGCGCCTCCATGCGGATGGCGAGCGTCTTCACACTGCGCAGAAGCAGCCAGCAATCCCACGGGCCGGGCACGGCGCCGGCGGAGTTCTGGTAAAACTTGACGCGCTCGGCAATATCTGATCTGTTCGTGACGAGGCAGCCGCCGATAAGATCGGAATGTCCGCCGATATACTTCGTCGCCGAGTGCACAACGATGTCGATACCATGATCGAGCGGATTCTGAAAGTACGGCGACATGAACGTGTTGTCGACGACCGATATCAGCTTATGCTTCTTCGCGAAACTTGCCAACTCGCCGAGATCGGTGAGATTCATCATCGGATTTGTCGGCGTCTCCGAGTAGATCATCTTCGTGTTCGGACGCACGGCATGATCGATGTTCGCAATGTCGCGCATATCGACGTAGCTGAACTCGATGTTATACTCCGAAAGGACGCGTGCGAAGTAGCGATACGATCCGCCGTACATATCGCCTGCTGCGATGACGTGATCGCCCGTCTTTACCAGCGACAGTGCAGCAACGATTGCCGACATACCGCTTGCGAAGCAGTAGCCGAACTCGCCGTTCTCGAGTGCTGCAAGATTCCGCTCGAGTGCGAGGCGCGTAGGGTTGATCGTTCGCGCATAGTCAAACTGCACTTCGGCACCCAGTTCTTTCTGCGCATAGGTCGAGGTTTGAAATACCGGCACTGCAACGGCGCCCGTTACTTCTTCCGGCTCCTGGCCAACATGTATCGCTTTTGTTCGGAATCCTGCCATGGTGAGTTTTGTGGGTTTTATGAGTTTCGTGAGTTTTATGAGTTGATGCGGTGCGAGTTTGGCCTGTAAGCTCTTTAGTTATAACGATCTAATTGTGCACACCTCTGTAGGCGGGTGGACGGATAGGCGGCTGGGCGGATAGTTGGATCAACGAGGTGAAAGTTGGACATATGCTCAATTCACTAAGCTGTCAGGTTTAAAACAGAAGGGATATCAAAAGCATTCGAAGGTGGGGCAACAGGTTATAGGACACACTGGATACCTCCCCCACACTTAGGTAGGGGCACTGCATGCAGTGCCCCACCCGGAAATAGGCGAATGTTACATTCAACGAACGATCAGCTGACCCAACGCCGTCATCGAAGAACCGCGAAGGACAACTACATACTTTCCTGCAGCAAATGTAGAAACATCAACTACCAGTTCTTCCGCCAGGTCATCGATAGCATAGGAAGCAACAAGCTTCCCATCGATCGACATAATGCTTGCATCGGAGTATGCCGATATTCCCAGGGGTATCGTTACCTTCTGTCGAACCGGATTTGGGAAAAGCATCAACAGTGAAGCAGCTTTATCATTGTTGACACTTGCCTTGCCGCCTAGGAGCTTAAACTCGAGCAGTTGGGTGCCATACTTTGATGTGGC
>JANWLI010000099.1 GCA_025450975.1 Candidatus Kapaibacterium sp.
AACCTTTATCGGAACAGATCGAACGAGTCGGCAAAGCGATAGTTGATGCTGCGTTTACTGTTCACACTAATCTGGGGCCAGGACTATTAGAGAAAGTTTATGAGAAGTGCTTAGTCGAAGAATTAAGGCTGCGGAATATTTACGTAGAGCGACAAGTGCCAGTCCCGATCGTATATAAAGGCAGCGAAATAGATGAAGATCTGAAGATCGATATTCTTGTGGAGCATGAGATAATTGTGGAGTTAAAAGCAGTTGAAGTTATGCATCCGGTCTTCGATGCGCAATTGCTAACCTACCTCAAGCTTACAAACAGAAAACTGGGGTATCTTATTAATTTCAATGTTCCTCTAATCAAGGATGGAATTAAGAGACTAAGAAGAAACTCTTAGCGTTACTTTGTTTCTTCGTTTCTTCGTGGTAAAGACCCCTTGCACACTATCACTCTACTAGGATCCACCGGTTCTATCGGCAAGCAGACACTCGACGTCGTTTCGCGGCATCCCGAGCGGTTTCGCGTTGTCCATATGGCTGCCGGCTCAAATGTCGACCTTGCCGCGGAGCAGATCCGTGCATTCTCGCCAAAGTCGTTTGTGATCGGCGATGCATCAAAGCGCGATGCGCTCACAGGGACCGAGATCCTGACCGGCGAAGAAGCCCTCCTGCGTATTGCCTCCGACCCGGAAGTCGACACCGTCGTTGCAGCCATGATGGGCTTTGCAGGTCTTCGCCCTGTGCTTGAAGCCGTCAAAGCAGGGAAGCGCGTTTGCGTTGCGAACAAAGAAACGCTTGTCGTTGCCGGCGAGTTGATCACGGCGATCGCGAAGAAGTCGGGCGCCGAGATCATTCCGATCGACTCCGAGCACTCGGCGATCGCGCAGTGTCTAGTCGGGGAAGCGCATAAAGCCATCAAGCGGATCATTCTCACTGCATCTGGCGGACCATTCCGCACGCGTGCTAAAGAAACATTTGCAGATATCACGGTCGACGAAGCGCTCGCTCACCCGAACTGGGTGATGGGCCGCAAGATCACGATCGACTCGGCGACGCTCATGAACAAAGGCCTCGAAGTGATCGAGGCGAAGTGGCTCTTCGATGTCCCGGTTGAGAAGGTCGATGTGATCGTGCACCCGCAGTCGGTCGTGCATTCGAGGGTTGAGTTTGTCGATGGAAGCGTGAAGGCGCAGCTTGGCGCACCGGATATGCGTCTGCCGATCCAGTATGCACTTGGCTATCCGGAGCGAATGGATGAAGAGTACGACACGCTTGACCTGTTGCTAAAGAACCGATTCGACTTTGAAGCACCCGATCTTGACCGCTTTCCGTGTCTGGTCCTGGCTCGTAAGGCAGTGGAATTAGGCGGCGTTAATCCGTGTATCCTCAATGCTGCAAACGAAGTAGCGGTTGCGGCCTTCCTTGCGGGGTCTATCCGGTTTACGGCGATCGCTGAAATTGTCGAAGAGACGATGGCAAATGCTCCCGAAGGTAGCGGTGAGGCATTCGATATATCGACCGATGCGCGAATTACGGACGGTTTAGGCCGCATTTTTGCTGCGCACGAGTGGGCAACAGATTTTGCGAAACAGTTAGCGACCGAATCCAGTACAATAAACGTTAAATAAGCGGTTCTCGCCCATAGAACCCTCTTCAGTAAATAAGCATTTTAAGGCTTGATGGAAATCTTACAAACGATCTTTTATTTTATTGTTGTCATTTTCGCACTCGTCTCGGTCCACGAGTTCGGTCATTTTATTGCAGCGCGCATGTTCGGCATCTGGGTGCCGGTCTACTCTATCGGCATGGGCAAGCGTCTGTTCGGTTTTAATAAGATCAACGGCTTTACGTTCGGTAACCTGCCGGATGAGATCGAAGACCAGCTTGGGAAGAATACCGACTACCGTCTCTCGCTGCTGCCGATCGGCGGGTATGCGAAGATCCACGGCATGATCGATGAGACGCAGACAGAAGAACTGACAGGTCCGATGCAGCCGTACGAATATCGTTCAAAGAGCTGGTGGAAGAAGTCGATCGTCATCACGGCCGGCGTCATCATGAATTTTATCCTTGCCGGTGCGATCTACATCGGTATTAAATACTCCGAAGGCAAAGAAGTTTGGGAAACGACGACGATCGGTTACGTCAAGCAGAATTCCGTTTCCGAAAAACTTGGTGTTCAGAAGGGCGACAAGATCGCAGCCGTGAACGGTGTCAAGGTTAGTGACTGGCAGACGCTCGAGAATGAGATCTACATCGAGAACATCAATCGCGACTTTACGCTGACACTTGAAGACGTAAGCGGCCAGCAGAAAACGCTGAACTTTGCTTCTGCGCAGATGGGCAACTTTGCCAATAATCCGCAGGAGTTCAGACGCAACGTCGGCTTATTCCCTGAGGGAATGGGTGGCGTTCGCATCGATGCAGAGCCGGTGGCAACAATGCCTGCCGACAAGATCGGTCTGAAAAAAGGCGATGTGATCACGCGCGTAAACGATGTCGTTGTCAGCAACCACGAAGCGCTCATCGACATGATCGGCGCCAATGCGGGCAAAGAGATTACGCTCTACTGGACACGCAACGGCCAGGAGATGACAAGCGCAGTGACTCCGGGCGAAGATGGCAAGATCGGTATCATGCCGGTCCCTGAGCCATTCAAAGGCAAGGTACGCCACGACAACTACTCGTTCTTCGAAGCGGTATCGGTCGGTATCGACGAGTTGTTCACGAATACGCGTCTGTATGTGAAGAGTTTGTTTATGCTCTTTACCGGTCAGGTCGATGTATCGAAGTCGCTTGGCGGCCCGGTGAAGATCGCACAGTATGCATCGAAGAGCGCAGAAGGCGGCGCATCGGCGTTCCTGCAGTTTATGGCGATCCTGTCGCTGTCGCTGGCATTCTTGAATTTACTGCCGATCCCAGCGCTCGATGGCGGACATCTGATCATCATTCTCGTCGAAGCAGTGATGCGCAGAGAGCTTTCGCAAAAAGTGAAGATCGGTATTCAGCGCGTCGGCGTGACGGTGCTGCTGGCACTCATGGTCTTTATGCTCTTTAACGACATTCGCGGACTCTAATTGTCAGCAATGTGTTACACTAAAAGCCTCGCCCCAGATGCGAGGCTTTTTTATTTCTCTTTCAATCTATGATCGCACTACGCACGAAGAAAGCATCGACCTCCCCCACGCAGGACCTCGTCCTCATCCATGCATTCCCCTTAACAAGCACGATGTACGATTTCGCAGCCGATACCTTGCAGAAAGCACGGCCGGATCTTACCGTGCATCTCGTCGATCTTCCCGGATTCGGTGCAGCTCCGCACCGTGAGAAGTGGACACTCCGCGAAGCAATGGAGTCCTTACATCAGAAGTTAGATGAAATCGGTGTAGCTGCACCAGTTATCGGAGGCACTTCGATGGGTGGCTATGCAGTGCTTGCTTATTACAAGACGTATCCGCAGGAAGTAAGCGGTCTGATCCTTTCGAATACGAAAGCTGCAGCCGACGATGAAGCTGCAAAGAAGAAGCGTGAAGTCTTTGCGCAGGATGTAGAGAAGCGCGGGCATGAGGCGGTCTATGAGAACATGCTTGATAAACTGATCTCGCCGCAGTATTCGGAGCTACGCGAACAGCTCAAAGGCTCGATCGCCGTCTCGGATCCGCGTTCGATCGCAGCTGCATTACGAGCGCTTGCAGTACGTGAAGATTCAGTAGAACTACTTAAGAGTATCGATGTGCCGACGCTCATCATTTCCGGCAGCGGGGATGCGATCATGTCAAAAGACGATACGGCAACACTGCAAACGATCAGGAATGCGCATGCAGTCGTGATCGAGGACACAGCGCATTTATCAATAGTCGAAGCGCCGGATCGATGGGTGGAGGAAGTCGATACGTTCCTATCGACGTTAACGGGTTCGCCGTTATAACCGGCAACTATCGGATCTTGAATTTGACACCCAGTGAGAAGCCTGCTTCAGGTGGGTCTAGCGGGTGGTGTTTTCTATTTTCCAGAAGTGAGCCCGTTGTTGCCGACCCGTTGATCCAGAGATTGTTAGCTACGCGGCATTCTGCTTGTGCAGTTAATAGCGTATTGGTATATTGGGGATGGGCTCCCACGCCGATCCATGCGCGGGTCCGGATCTCCGTAAAATAATAGCCGAAGCCAATATCGACAATTGAGCCACCGCCGATATAAGATGCGCTTCTCATGATACCCATTGTGGCATAGAGCGCGTCGAGATTACCAAAGCGAAGTTGCAAGGTTGGGTAGATGAATGCTTCCTGATTGTGTAAGCTATCGGGGATGCCGAGCAGCCCGATCTCATACCCAAACTCATCGTAGTCGTTTCGGAAATTTGCGTGGAAGTAGGGGACACTTCTTTTTTGCGTGATCGTGCCGCGCAGAGTATCCGTGAGCCAGCGTGGTTCGGAGACGTTTGTCGTCGTCACGTAGCCTCCGCCGGCGACGATGGTAATTCCAGGACTGGTTGCATGTTCGATGGCAGCGCCAACGTCGAGATACGTTGCAGTATATCTACCGGCACGGACAGGACCACAGTCTCCGGGGGTGTAGATATCATCGTTTGCTTTTGCCTGACCGCCGACTACTTCGATCCATGTCTCTTCCGGATATTTTTGCAGGCGCTTACAGCCGACGGTCCACGGCGTTGTTAGCAGCACAATGATCAGCTGTGAGGTGATCAATCTTCCGAGCATGCGCATGCCCGATATAACACACGCATGCCAAAGAGGTTTACGTCCTACTTAATACCGAAGTAGCGGGCTTCCGGATGATGGCAGATGATGGCCGTTGTCGATTGCTCGGGTTCGAGATGGTACTCTTCGGTGAGTGTGATGTCGATGCGTTCGGGGCGCAGGAGTTCGAAGAGCTTCACCTGATCGGCAAGCTCCGGACAGGCCGGATAGCCGAAGGAGTAGCGCGAGCCCTGATAGCCCTGGCTGAAGAGACGCTGAATGTTGCCGGCATCAGCGGCATCGATACCTAGTTCTGTGCGGACGATCTTGTGCAGGTACTCAGCCAACGCTTCGGCAGTTTCGACGGAAAAGCCGTGGAGGTAGAGATAGTCTGCGTACTGATTCGTCTTGAAAAGCTCTGCGGTGTACTCGCTTGCCTTGCGGCCGACGGTGACGGCGGAAAATCCGACGACGTCAGGTTTGCCTTTTGCGAGTGCTTCCTCTTTTGTGAGGAAGAAATCGGCAATACATAACTGCTTGCCCGATGGCTGACGCGGGAAGGTATAGCGTTGATACTCGATGAGGTTCGCAAGTGTGACGTCACTAGATGACCACTTGTCGAGCAACGCAACGTCGGTAAGGTCTTTCGGTTTTAGGATGACGACATCGTCGCCTTCGCTCCAACATGGGAAACATCCGTATGCAGCCTGTGGCTTCAGGATGCGTTGCTGCTTGCAGAGGAGCTTCAGTTCGTTAAGCTTTGGCTTTGCGACTT
>JANWLI010000100.1 GCA_025450975.1 Candidatus Kapaibacterium sp.
AGGCCATAAAATTCACCGAGTCGGTGAGGTCTTTCCAGGTACCGCTGACGCCTTTCACGTCGGCCTGGCCGCCGAGCTTACCTTCGGAACCGACCTCGCGCGCGACGCGCGTAACCTCCGACGCGAACGCGTTCAGTTGATCGACCATCGTGTTGATCGTGTTCTTGAGTTCTAGAATCTCGCCGCGAACGTCCACGGTGATCTTCTTCGAAAGGTCGCCCTTGGCGACCGCGGTCGTAACGTCGGCGATGTTGCGAACTTGCGACGTCAGGTTCGAGGCCATAAAATTCACCGAGTCGGTGAGGTCTTTCCAGGTACCGCTGACGCCTTTCACGTCGGCCTGACCGCCGAGCTTGCCTTCGGAGCCGACCTCGCGTGCAACGCGCGTAACTTCGGATGCGAACGCGTTCAGCTGATCGACCATGACGTTGATCGTGTTCTTGAGTTCCAGAATCTCGCCGCGCACCGGCACGGTGATCTTCTTGGACAAGTCGCCTTTTGCTACGGCCGTCGTCACTTCGGCGATGTTACGCACCTGCGCCGTCAGATTCGAACCCATGAGGTTCACCGAGTCCGTAAGATCTTTCCACACGCCCGATACGCCTTTTACTGTTGCCTGGCCGCCAAGCTTTCCTTCGGAGCCCACTTCGCGCGCCACACGCGTCACTTCCATGGAGAAGAGGTTGAGCTGCTTCACCATTGAATTCACCTCTTTGGCGATGCGAAGGAATTCGCCCTGCAATTGCGTGCCGCCGATCTCGAGCGGCATCTCGTCGTTGAGGTTTGCTGTTGCCACCGAGCCGATAACGTTGGCGATCTCGATCGTCGGATGCACAAGATCGGAGTTCAGTGTATTAATCGACTCCACGCCCGTACGCCACCCGCCACGACTATTCGGCAGCTCAAGCCGCTGCGTCAACTTGCCTTGCTTGCCGATCGTGTTCGCCGCCTCGGTAAATCTAATCATCATCTGCTCGTTGAGGTCGATGATCTCGTTGAGCGTATCGCAGATCGCCCGGACGCGGCCGCGCTGATCGACGGGCATACGCGCCGTAAAATCGCCGTTTTTCACTCTGGTGAGGACATCGAGCAGGATCTTATCGCCTGCAGTCGATTCCATCATTGGAAGAAAATCTTCTTCTATAGTATGACCGTTCGTTTGTTCCGCAGTTTCGGGTTTCAAGAGTGTTTCCATGTACGTGGATTTGTATGTTATACGCGCTTACAGTAACCTTGAAGTACCTTCAAAGTTAATAATAAAACTTAAGCATGGAGATATTATCCGAAGCTTTCACCGTGAAGCCGGGGATAAATATATGGAGAGGTTTTAGAGCCAATTCGGCTTTGTGAGTAGCCGAATCGCCTTATTATAAGGGGAAAATACGAAAAAAGATTGCCATTTACAAGGCTTTTTTAGACCGAAGGCCCTTTTTTTGTGCTCCCGGAGGGTTCTGGAGCCCAATCCCCCATTCTTAGACACATGCTGCTTCAACGTGGCACAGATGTGCATGAAACCAGCATGTTGATAAGGGTGCTATAATTTCCGATGCACGCTCGTGATTATACAGAAAGCTGGTCTCAGGAATAACCTCCATTTTCTTGATGCAGCACAATTCCCTGAATACATGGTGTGCCGGCTCCCCGGGAGCTCCGTCCGAACTCGGTACAATGAGCAATGTCGGCGCCTTGATCATATGCAGTTCGCGAAAGTCGAGGTCATAGTTCTCCCCAAAAGCAACAATCGCCTTAAATTCTTCACCTAATCGGCACCCAGTCTGAAGGACAACGGCAGCTCCCCTATCTGCGCCGAACAACCCGATGGGCAAACCAGTGGTTTGATCGCTTTCCCATACCCAGTGAATGACTGAGAGCAGCCGATCAACCAACAGATCGTCGTTTGAACAACTGTCTGCGCTCATAAGCTCTTCCTCGGTTAAGAGATCGACAGCAAGTGTCGCGATCTCGGCTTTTTGTAGTGTCGAAGCAATAAATTGCAATGGCAGCGTTCTTCTGCTTTCGCCGATGCCATTTACAAGGATAACTATCCCCTTGGCTCCGCGTGGCACGCACAGGATGCCACTAATCACATCACCTTTAACTAAAAGACGGAAAGGTACTTCCGGGAAATATGGATTTGCATTCTGTATCATACTCGCTTTGCACGAAAACGGAGTGGAATCCAGTGCAAGTTACTTTTTTGCGACCTCTGCACGAGTGTACAAGTTGCCATTACATCATGCGAAGCCGCATCGACCCCACACCGCATTCGCGAAAGTATCTACGTGTTTTACAACATTTGTGCCCTTAAATAATACCTTTGGAAAGTGAGTTTTTATGCCTTCCGGAGTACCTAAAAAATATACCGTAAAGAAATTTCTTCTACACATTAAACATAGTTGTCGGTCACCCTTCTGACCAGTGGAAAACAGGTTGGTTTACGCCCTTACAAATCGACATTTTATTGGCATACTTTTAGCGTACCGACACACTGTCTCACAAGCACAAAGAAAGGAGCAGCACATGACACTTGTTAAATTTGACCCGTGGCGCTCTCTGGAAAAGGCCGAGCGGGAAATGCAACACTTCTTTGAAGATTTCCGACTCGGGTTTCCTGTTGCAACATCCTTCGATCTCAATGGATATATGCCCCGAATCGATACGTCAGAAGACGAGAAGAACCTCTACATTACTGCTGAACTCCCTGGGATGAAACAAGACGATGTAAAGGTAACAGTACTCAATGGAGCAATGACGATCCAGGGAAAGAAGGAGCGCCGCGAAGAAACAACAGAAAAGAATTACCATCGCATCGAACGCTCGTTTGGAGAGTTCGCGAGGCAATTCGAACTTCCCGAAGGATACAAGAAAGAGAAGATTCATGCTAAGCTCACCGACGGAATCCTACAGATAACCGTTCCGAAGAGTGAATCGAAAGCTGTGAAGACAGCTGAACAGTTGGTCCCTATTGAGATCAGCTAATTTCTTGATTTCTTCATAAGAGGGGAACATGTGGAGTCCCGACCTGAAAGCACCTTGAGGCACTGTGAACTCTGAAGCGTGATGAGGGTCGGGCCTCACTGTTATACAATTACTATGCTTAGAGCTAAGTATACTGTCTTTAGCGATCCACGATCCTTCCTGAAGGCCTATAGCCATTCGCCGGTACAGGCCACAACAGGAGTGGATGTTCGCAGATATTTAAATGCCGCCACAGAGGAGAACGCTAAACGGGCAAACCGATCAGTATTCCCGATGGATGCTGACGATACAGAGTGGCTCCGCAACGGGTTGATCAGGCGTCCCATATTCTAGGTCATACCTCATGCCAATAGCGAGTCCACTCGCTTCATATATTTATCGGTGCCAACTGCCAAGCGATGCGGTAAACGTTAGGAGCAGTGCTGAGGCGTTCTCTGTAAGTGCACCTGATAAAACAACGCCAAGCCCGAGCAATTTGTATCGAAACATTATTTCTGCTTCAGCACAAGCGCCAAATTCAGAGATAGCCAGTTGCGTCGAACTTCCGGTAAACAGACTTGAGGTGCGGCGGGTGCGGTTTAGATACGCCGGCCCTGCAGAAAAGCGCAGGAGCCAGGAATCAATATATGCAAGTCGGCCATAGCAGACGTTCAATACCGTGACGTCGTCATTCGTACCAAAAATCTCCATCGTGCCACCGCCGCCAGCGGAAAGACTAATGACCGACTGGGACCAGGCAAACGCTATGCGGCCTGATCCACCGAATGCGGTTTTACTGAGGTCATTCATCACTATAGGCCCTAACCCTACGCCTGCCCAGTAAGAATAATCCGTTTCCGGCTGAGCCACGGACCTGATGCTACTCAGGAGAAAAAGTGCGAGGAAAACAAACGACCGGATCATACCTGTATCTTGATCAGCATGACGATTGCATCTGCACAATACCTGCCACAGTTCAAATCGCCTCCGATATCGTCAAAACAAGTATTGTCAACTTATTAAAGGTAAAGAAAGCTGTCGGTTGGTAAAATTTCTGCTAGGACAAACTCCTACCGGAGCCGGATTTCACCCCAATAGGCACCATGCGTTCAGGGCACATTTATTGCCTATACTGAACGTATTAACGCAGGCAATGCTATGGATTTACTAACCCGTCATCCGTCAACAAGAGGCGAACTTCCCCGCGCCGATACTGTCCTCATGATACCGACAAATCCCCTTCAACACAATGGCATTCTCACGATTTCGTTTACAGAGATCGACCGCAACGATACTAGTCGGGTAGGAGGCAAGAATGCTTCTTTAGGAGAGATGATAAAACATCTCGCTCCGCAGGGAATAAATATTCCCGATGGGTTCACGACGACCGTTAACGCCTACAAGTACTTCCTCGGGGAAAATCAGATTGAAGACCGGATGCGGGAATTGCTCAATACACTTGACACACGGAATTATGAGAATTTATCGGAGATCGCCGATCAGCTACGGGCACTGTTGATGGATGCAGCAATGCCTGATCTTTTAGTAGATGCTATCGAACGTGAGTACGAGTCATTGTGCACGAAGGAAGGACGGCTTGTCGATGTAGCTGTCAGGAGCAGTGCGACAGCAGAAGATCTCCCAACAGCAAGTTTCGCAGGACAGCATGAGTCGTATTTAAATATACAAGGCAAACAGGAAGTCGTACGCGCCGTGCATCGCTGCTTTGCATCGCTGTTCACCGCGCGGGCGATCAAGTACAGAAACGATCATGGATTTGACCACATGAAGGTTGCTCTTGCAGCTGCCGTTCAGGTAATGGTCCGCAGCGATCTGGCGTCCTCGGGCGTGTGCTTCACACTCGATCCCGAATCCGGTTTTCGTGACGCTATCTTGATCTCGGGAAGCTGGGGGCTGGGTGAGAATGTCGTTCAGGGTGCTGTCAATCCCGATGAGTTCTTCGTCTTTAAACCTACGCTGCGAAAAAATAAGCAAGCAATTATCTCAAAGCGATTAGGCTCCAAAGCGAAGACGATGATCTACGCTGTTACTATTGAGGACGGGGTCACAATACGAAATATTGAAACGCCTGAGGATCGGCGAGCACAGTGGGTCTTAACAGATGCGGAAGTCCAAACGCTGGCCAAGTGGTCGCTTGCGATCGAAGAACACTACCGGTGCCCGATGGATATTGAGTGGGCAAAAGATGGAATTTCCGGAAAGCTCTACATCGTGCAGGCACGACCGGAAACTGTGCATGCAACGACAAGTCCGTTCATCAGCAAGCAGTTTGTTCTGCGCTCAAAAGGGAATATATTGGCAACAGGAAGTGCTGTCGGCTCCGGCATCGCATCGGGAACAGCTCGTATACTGATGACGCCGCAAGAAGCGGCAAAACTCCAACCTGGCGAGGTGCTAGTTACCGATACGACGAGTCCGGACTGGGATCCGATCCTCAAAAAGGCATCGGCGATCATCACCAATCGAGGTGGCAGGACCAGTCATGCTGCGATTGTCGCCCGCGAAGTTGGCGCCGTTGCAGTCGTTGGTTGCACGGATGCAACATTGAAGATCCAGGACGGCCAGGAAGTAACCGTATCCTGCGCAGAGGGAAAAACAGGCGTTGTCTATGAAGGAAATCTAAACTGGGATGAGCAGAGCATCGATTTCAGCGCGATCAAAATGCCCAGAACGCAACCAATGCTCATCGTCGGTGATCCGGATCAGGCATTCCGGTTATCTTTTTATCCAAATCAAGGTGTGGGGTTAATGCGGTTGGAGTTCATTATTACCAATGCCATTCGCATCCATCCTATGGCCCTTGTTCAATTCGATACACTCCAGGATCAGACCGCCAAACTCGAAATTGAGAACCTCACGACTGGATATGCAAATAAAGAACTCTACTTCGTCGAGAAACTTGCCCAAGCCGTAGCAATGATCGCGGCTGCGTTCTATCCGAAGGACGTCATCGTCCGCATGAGCGACTTTAAGTCCAATGAGTATGCAAATCTTCTGGGCGGCAAGGAGTTCGAGCCCGATGAAGAAAATCCGATGCTCGGCTTCCGTGGCGCTTCACGCTATTACCATGAACGTTACCGCGAAGGCTTCCGTCTTGAATGTGAAGCGATGAAGAAGGTGCGCGAAGAAATGGGGCTGACAAACGTCAAGTTGATGATCCCCTTCTGTCGGACAGTCGAAGAAGGAAAAAAGGTCGTCCGGCTCATGGAAGAATACGGCCTCAAGCGAGAAGAGAATAATCTTGAAATTTACGTCATGGCGGAAATTCCAAGCAATGTTATTCTTGCTACTGAGTTTGCGAAAGTATTCGATGGTTTTTCGATCGGTTCTAATGACTTGACGCAGTTAACCCTTGGCCTCGATCGCGATTCGGTCATCATCCGTGACCTCTTCGATGAAAATAATGAAGCGGTGAAACGAATGATCGCTTCGGTGATCCATGATGCCAGGGCAAGCGGCGCCAAGATCGGACTCTGCGGGCAGGCACCGAGCGACGATCCGGCGTTCGCGCGATTCCTGGTTTCCCAAGGGATCAATAGCATCTCCTTCAATCCGGATGCGCTCCTGAAGGGAATTGAAAATATGCTTAATGCCGAAGAAACAATCGTGTGGTAAAATAACAACTATGGAAAAGATCTTTCAACACAAAACAGCCATTGTCACCGGCGGATCGTTCGGCATCGGCCGAGCTACTGCCATTGCATTTGCAGAGCGAGGCGCTAACGTTGCTATTGTCGATGTAGTCGATGACAAGGAAACGCTCGATATCATCACATCGGCCGGAGGGACCGCGCTCTTCATTCAATGCGATGTATCCGATCCCACTTCCGTAAAAGCAATGGTGGAGCAAACCGTCGCTGCGTTCGGGCGTCTCGATTTCGCATTCAATAATGCCGGTATCGAGGGTGCGACGGCGCCCACTGCAGACTGTACCGAAGAGAACTGGGACCGCGTCATGGCAGTCAATCTGAAAGGTCCCTGGCTCTGCATGAAATACCAGATTCCACACATGTTGCGGCAGCAGACGAGCGCTATCGTCAATTGCTCTTCGGTCGCAGGATTGGTTGGCTTTCAGGGTATACCGGCTTACGTCGCCTCAAAGCACGGGCTGGCAGGACTTACGAAGGCAGCGGCACTTGAGTATGCAAAGACAGGGCTCAGAGTAAATGCCGTTTCGCCCGGCGTGATCAAGACGCCCATGATCGACCGCTTTACCGGCAAGAAAAAAGAAGTCGAGCAGCAGTTTATCAGTATGGAGCCCATCGGCCGCCTGGGTGAGTCATCGGAAGTTGCAAATGCGGTGATCTGGCTGTGCTCCGATGCTGCATCCTTCGTAACGGGGCATGTCATGCCCGTCGATGGCGGGTGGGTAGCGCAGTAACTGCGATGAAACCACGTTCCGCACTGACTTTGCTTTTTTGTCTTGGGTTGGGGAGTATAGCCTCAGCACAGTTTATCGCTCCCCTTGCCCCCTCGCAAAGAACCAGGGAGCAGTTTGCAGTCATGCAACTGTCGCAAATGAGATATTTTGTTGACACGACTAAATCGGGAAACGTAGCGATCAATAAACAGGCAATTATTGCTTTTCAGAAAGTTCATAGACTAAAACGAAGCGGCATTCTCTCAAACTCCTTGATCGATACGATCTTACGATCGCGCACGCCGCACGCAACCGACTCATCAAATCTCCGACATGTAGAGGTCGATCTTGCGAGACAGATCCTCTTTGTCGTTGACAGCAATAACACCGTCGAGTCAATTATCAGCGTCTCAACTGGAAATGGCAAGCGCTTTCTCTATCCGGATAAAGGGTGGCGATATGCGATCACGCCGAAAGGGTGTTTCACCGTCTACTATAAAATAAAAGGTTGGCGGACAAGTAAGCTGGGGTTTCTCTACAATCCAATGTATGTCGTCGGCGGAGTTGCTATCCATGGAGCGCTCGATGTTCCGCCCAAGCCCGCATCGCACGGATGTATCCGGATCCCCTTTTTTGCTGCCGACAAACTCTTCAGCATGATCTCGATCGGCACGCCGGTTCTCATTCACTAAGTCCTCCACGATCCCACTAACCGATTTGGGGTCGTCTTCTTCGTTTAACGTATTTGAACAATTCAAACCAGGCAATGCTCACTGTTCCTCCGATGAAGCAATACGTAATATCATCGGGGTGAAGCACGGCAAAGTCAAAAAGTCGTTGAAGACCCGGGACGTAAAGGACCAGACCTAAGATCGTAAGTGCAAATACCATTACACCCATCAGTGCATTGTTGCGCTTCTTAAAGGAACCTACGAGGGATGTCGTCCATGAACGATTCGTGAGTATAAGTCCGATATTGTTGAACACAAGGGTGGCGAAGGTTAACGCCCTCGCCTCCTTTATATCTCTCCCCAGATGCAGAGCAAATGCAAACACGCCGAAACAGATCAATACTGATACAATCCCCTGCACTAAACTTAGGTCAATACGTTTCCAGCTTAACATCTTCTCCTCTCGCCCTCTCGGCGGCCGGTTCATCACATTTTTTTCTTCCGGTTCAGCTTCAAACGCGATCGAGCAGGCTGGATCGATGATCATCTCTAAAAAGATTATATGGACCGGATACAACGCCATGGGCATGCCAAAAACCAAAGGCAATAAAGACATCCCTGCTGTTGGAACGTGTACTGCAAAAATGTAGGATAGCGCTTTCTGCAGGTTGTCGAATATCTTGCGCCCATTGCGGATCGCCGTGACGATCGATGTAAAATTATCGTCCAACAGCACCAGCGATGATGCCTCGCGAGCTACGTCTGTTCCGCGTTGTCCCATCGCAATGCCAATATGAGCTGCCTTAAGTGCCGGAGCATCGTTGACACCGTCTCCCGTCATTGCAACTACTTCCCCATTTGCTTTCAATGCTTCAACGATCGCCAGCTTTTGCTCCGGAAGCACGCGGGCAAAGACGGTAATGCCTTCAATGCGAGAGGCTAATTCCTTCGGATCAAGCGCTGCGACCTCACTGCCGGTTAAGACTGCTGATGGATCCCTGAGACCGATCTGTTTAGCGATCGCAACGGCCGTTCCGGGGTAATCGCCTGTGATCATTACTAATCGTAAGCCTGCCTCATAGCAGATCTTGATCGCATCCGGCACAACTTCTCTTGGAGGGTCATACAACCCAAGAAGTCCTAAAAACTCAAAGGAAAATGCATCCGGACTTTGCGGCAGCGGACCTTTCTCCATGGTTGAACGTGCGACACCGAGAACACGTAATCCTTCTTCCGCCATCGATGAAGCTACCTGATGCAGCTGTTCCAACTCCTGCCCATCAATATGACATAATCGCGCGATCGCTTCGATAGCGCCTTTTGCAGCTACAAAGTGCTCGGTGGCCTCCGGCGAAAGCCAAACGTTCGTTACCGCCAGCAGCGAAGGGGAAAGCGGATACGTCTTTGCGAGCAGCCAATCTGCAGTATCCTTGGAGTAGATACATCGTGCGCCGAAAGAATGGATCGCAAGTTCCATCGGGTCGAATGGGTTTTCAGGACTTGCAAGTACTGCAGCGCTGACAAGCGGCTGCAAACTCTCCGGAAGCTCAACTGCGCCGCCATGGTCTATCCGCAGCGTAGCTGTTGAGGTCCGGAGTTCGCGAACGACCATTCGGTTTTCTGTGAGTGTACCCGTTTTATCGACACAAAGAACGGTGGCTTGCCCTAATGTTTCCAGCGTCGCAACCCGGCGCGTCAGGACATGTTTGCGCGACATCCGCCAGGCGCCAAGCGCGAGAAAAACGGTCAGGACAACAGGAAATTCTTCCGGAAGCATTGCCATGCCCAGACTTAATCCTGTCAGGATTCCTTGTAAAACACCTCCGCGGAGAACAATAAAGAGAAGCGCAGCACCAATACTCAGGCACGCCCCGGCGATCCCGAGAATGCGCACCAGGCGCTTGATCTCGATCTGCGTCTGTGTAGAGCTGATCTCTACTGAAGAAAGACTTACGCCGATCAAGCCCATCTGCGTCGCCTGGCCGGTTGCGATCACCTCTGTGATCGCCTGCCCTTTGATTACCAGTGTTCCGCTATAAATGTATGATGCGTTGTTCCGCGTAGAAGTCCCTTCATCGGGTAACGCGTCTTCCGCCATCTTATTGATCGGCAGTGATTCACCTGTCAAGATGGATTCGTCGACTTCAAGTGTGGTTGACCACCGTAATACGGCATCTGCTGCGATTCGATCTCCCTCCGAAACAGCGATCAGATCGCCGCGCACGACCTCTCGGCCCGCAACCCTTTTTCTGATTCCCTCGCGGATGACAAGCGCTCGCGGACTAGAAAGGTCTCGTAAGGCTTCTAGTGCACGTTCTGATTTTCTTTCCTGAAAGAATGTAATGCCGATAACTAATACTGCCGAACCGAGGAGGATGAATGCTTCATTCGGGTCAGCCAGAAGAAAGTAAATGATACTGCACGCCAGGAGAAAAAGGAGCATCGGCTCACTGAGTACCGTTGCCAGCATTGCTAGCCAGGACCGGGGCTTCGCTGACTTCAACTCATTGTATCCCTCTTCCTGAAGACGCAATGAGGCTTCCGCCTCGGACAGACCTTTGCTAAATCCTAAATCAGCCGTATTTGCTTGTGTTAACTGCATTTACCAAAAATATACGTCAAGAATTGGACCGAGGCATAGCATGTGCAAAATAGAGAATTTGAAGGCAAGAATCGCCCAATGAATGAAGTATTCTTTGCCGCTCCACGTAAAATATCTTTACTCTTTGAGCATGCCTTAAGAGCTGCAACTGCCATTCCCAGCGCTATTTACTCATGGAATAGTTTATGCTATTCCGTTAACCAAATCTAATGCCCTCTTTTGATCGATTATGACGTTACATTTGATGCCTGGTGAAATGACCCAAACCGCTGCGAATCAAAGCACTCTCGCATCTATCTTTGCACCGCAGAGTGTAGCCATCATCGGCGCGAGCAATAAAGGGGGGAGCGTCGGCAATACGGTCCTCCGAAACCTCATAGCAAGTTCGTACGCAGGCAAGATCTATCCGGTCAACCCGCATCATAAGCAATTATTCGGCGCACAGGTGTACCCAACATTAGCAAGCATTGATGACACCATCGATCTTGCTCTCGTCATCACTCCTGCTGCAACTGTGCCGAGGGTCATGGAGGAGTGCATCGAAGCGAATGTCAAGAGTGCTGTAATTATCTCTGCAGGATTCAGGGAGGTCGGCGCATCCGGTGCCCTCCTTGAAGATGAGATCCTTCAACAGATTCGGAAGACCGATATGCGGGTCATCGGTCCCAATTGTTTCGGCGTCATGAACCCGCGCATCGGATTCAACGCTACATTTTCCGCAGCGATACCACGACCTGGGAATGTGGGATTCATCACGCAATCAGGCGCACTCGGTTCTGCGATCGTGGATAAGAGCATTAAAGAGCATCTCGGCTTCAGTTTATTTGCCTCGATCGGCTCGATGATCGACGTAGACTGGAGCGATCTGCTCTCCTACTTTGCAGACGATCCCAATACAGAAAGTATCATACTCTATATGGAGTCGATCGGTAATGCGTCTGCATTTATTGAAGTAGCAAGTCAGGTCACGCAAAAAAAACCGGTTATTGTTATCAAGCCCGGACGGACCCAGGCCGGCGCACGAGCAGCTTCTTCGCATACCGGAGCTTTGATAGGCAGCGATCAGGTGTACGATGCTGCGTTTCGAAAAGCCGGTGTGATTCGCGTGAATGAGATGGGAGATCTCTTCTCGTTATCTGAATTATTTGCCAAGCAACCGCGACCGAAAGGCCCGCGACTCACCATCCTTACGAATGCCGGAGGACCCGGAGTTCTTGCAACCGATGAACTCATGCTCGGAGGTGGCAAAACGGCAGAGATCTCGGCAACAACTTATCATCAGCTCAACGAAGTACTCCCTGCTGCCTGGAGCAAAGGAAATCCGATCGATCTCTTAGGCGATGCTGATCCGGAACGCTATGCCAGTGCGCTGCAAATTCTCACTGCCGATCCTGAGACAGATGGCTTTCTCATTATACTCGCACCGCAGGCCATGACGTCTCCCACACAGATCGCGCGCGAGGTTACCCCCTATGCAAAATTTACCGGAAAGCCGATCCTCACAAGTTGGATCGGCGGCGACGCGGTTGAGGAAGGGATCAATCATCTCAATAGTGCAGGCATTCCGACCTTCGAATATCCGGAAACCGCTGCGAAGATGTTTAATTATATGTGGCGCTATTCCGCATATGTAGAAGCTCATCGCTCCGACGTGCATAGCACAGAACCGAAGGACCTGCACACGGTCGAAATTGCTAATATGCTGCTCTCTTCTATTAGCAAGACAGGCCGCAAGCTCCTGACCGAGTATGAGTCAAAGCAACTACTGGCGATCTATGGAATTCCGACTGTCAAAACGTGTCTCGCGCAAAATGAAGATGCTGCGGTAACACTTGCGGACAATATAGGCTATCCGGTAGTCCTCAAACTCCACTCACTGACCATCACGCATAAATCGGACGTCGGTGGTGTAAAGTTAAACTTATCCAACCCCGATGATGTGCGCGCAGCCTTCAGAAGTATCAAGGAAGCCAGACAAGAATCCGATTTCCTGGGAGTGACCGTACAGCCGATGGTTAAGCTCGACGGCTACGAGTTGATCGTCGGCTCGTATACCGACGCCCAGTTCGGGCCGGTCATCCTCTTCGGTAAGGGAGGAACGTTGGTTGAACTCTATAAGGATCAAGCCCTGGCGTTGCCACCACTGTCCTCGAAATCCGTGGAAGAGTTACTCGGACAAACAATTATCTACAAAGCGCTGAA
>JANWLI010000101.1 GCA_025450975.1 Candidatus Kapaibacterium sp.
ATCGGCGATGAACAACGTATCGCCTTTCGGATACACACCTGTTCCGTAAACTGCCGGCGAGTTGATCGTCCGCAGGATCGTACCGGTCTTTGATACTTCATAGATGCGCGAAATATCCTGCGCCGTCACCGTCTGCTGAATGAAGAACGTCTTACGTTTCGTATCGTACTTGATACCGGTAAGCTCTGTTCTGCCGATATTGATCTCGTCCGTCTGTTCGCCCGTATACGGATTGATCTTATAGATACGGCTATCGCTCGCCGAGAAGTTGGTCACCCAGATCGCATCGTCTTCCGGCACGTACGCAATATCGTACATATAGAGCGGCTGCTCGGAGACAACGTCGATCGTCCCGCCGGCAAGGCGCTGCAGGATCTGGAAATTCTGCGATAAGATCGGCGTGCCATTCGAAGTGACTTTCACCATTGCCCTGCTGGTTTTCGCTTCACTCAAATTGTTGATCGTGTACGAAGAGCCAGTTACCCCCGAAGCGATCGGCTTCCAGGAAGATCCTCCATCGAGACTAAGCTCAATATCGACCGGCGATGCAAGGCCGTACCAGGCGATCTCGACATTCTCGCCGATAAACCACGTCGTCGCGAGATTTGGTGTTGCGATGCCGGACGGATTATCCGCCATCGGCGCTTCCCACATCGAGCGGCCATGCGTTGCAACGCGGATCACCTTCTTGTTGCGATGATACTGCATATCACCGATACCAACGTTCGGCAGCCCGTTGCCATACGGCAGCCAGTTCACACCATCGTCAGGCGAGAAGAAAACACCGATATCCGTACCGACATAGAGATTCGTCGGATGCTCCGGATCGATGACGAGCGCTACGCACGGAATATCCGGCAGGTTGCCCGAGATATCTACCCAGTCTTTGCGATTGGTCGTTTTAAAGATATGTCCATCGCCAAAACCCGAAGTTGCCACGTAGATCGTATTCGTATCTGCCGGGCTAAACTTAATACTCGTGATCGTACGGCCAGGCAATCCTTTCGTAAGCTCGGTAAACCCGGTCGCACCCACTCCGTTATTGAGCGTAAGCCAGAGGCGTCCATCGGTCGTACCCACAGCTAGCGTCGTCCCGTTGCCCATCGGTTCGATCGTATTAATGTAGCTGCCCGTCGCTAACTTTTTCGTGCGCTTCGTCCAATTTGTGCCAAAATTGCTTGAATAGTAGAGATATTGCGTTCCGTAGTACAGTCGCTTGTTCACCTGATCCATGACGATCGGCTTTACCCAGCCAACGGAATCGCTCGCGTTGATTCCACTGGCGATCTGCGTCTCAGAGCCATCAAACTTCGATGGTGGATTCCCATCGCCGGGACGTACAAAGAAGAAGCGTGACGGCTTGCTCTCGTCGACAACGACCGTTCCGCCATCGCCACCTGCGAGCGCATCCCAGTCGGCATTTCTGCCGCCGCCAAGTGTGCCGTTATCCTGCGTACCACCATAGGTGCGGTCGTCCTTCGTCTGGTCGATCCCCATTCCGTAAAACTGCGTGATCGCAAGACTATCCTGATAGACCTCATACGACGCGCCATTATCTTCAGAGATCGCAATACCACCGTCGCATGTCACATACAGTACCGGATTCGGTCCCGCCGAGTATGCAGCCGAATGCTGGTCCGGATGAATACCACCACTCTGGTACGCGCGACCAACATCTTCCCAACGGTCACCGGCATCGTCAGTCATCCATACCGAAATGCCACCAACAATAATGCGGTCCGGCTCTCCCGGTGTACGGTGCACATACGCATCGTACCACCCCTGATTATTGCCGCCGAAAAGTCCGCCAAAAGTAATATCGGTAGCGATCGGCTCCCAATCCGTCCCATTATAGGTGCGATCGATGCGCTCAAGCGAACCGGCGGCACTCACACTCATCGCAACGACGTCGCGCCAGTTACTCTGATCGACGCCAATGAGAATGCGGCGCATATCATTGAACGTGTGGATCTGCTCCCAATTTGCGCCGCCATCGATCGAGCGGTAGACACCAAGACTCGGCATGCCGACATGGATCACTTCATTCGTGCCGTCGATAATGAGCGACATATCGGTCACATTGCCCGGAGGAAGTGTACCGCCAACTTTGCGCCACGTTGCGCCGCCATCATCAGTACGGTAGAGGCCGCCACCCGAATGCGAGCCGGCAGCATAGACCGTTTGCGTCTTCGTCGGATGAACGATCACACGCGAAAAACCGCCAACATATTCCAAACCACTCGGACGCCAGGTGTCGCCGCCATCGGTCGACTTCAACATGCCAACGCCGTAGTACGAATCGATACCGCCATTCGCTTCGCCCGTTCCGGCATAAAGGACGTTCGGATTCGCTGGGTCAAGCGCAACTGCACCCATCGCAAGCGAGTACGCATCGTCGGAAAGTGGATACCACGATCTTCCCTGATTCGTCGTCTTCCATACGCCGCCTGCTGCCGCACCAAGATAGGCAACATTCCGATCGGTCGGATGCGTAACGATCGAACGCACACGCCCTGCGTGCATGATCGACCCTGCTTCAATATTGATCGGCCCGATCGGCGTCCACGACACATCGGCCATCGTGCCGATCGGCTTGCCTGCCTGCGGTGCCTGCTTGCCGGAGGTCCGGTACTGCTCGCGCATCGCATCGCGCTGTTTGAGCGCATTCAGGCGCGCATCTTTCGGAATAAAGCCGAGGCCCTGCTTACGAAGATCTAAAAACCATTTTTCGTATTGCTCGGGGCGATCGTAGCGCGGCGATTTCTTTTTCAGCCACTGTGCCGATGCTGCACTTGCCAGACCGACAACACAACAAATAAGAAGTAATTTTTTCATAAAGGTTAGATCACTAGGATGCTTCTTTGATGGGGTTGACCCACAGATTTGCTCCTGCTCCGACAGCAGAAGCAAAACTCACTTCGACAGAACGCCACAACTTCTGACACGGAAACACATCTTCTTCCAACGCATGACCAAGCACAAGCGAATCGACTACGGGCGCAAAGCCATCGAGCCTATGCAACTCGGCATACGACCGTATGCCGAAAAGAACAGTCAGCCGCATTCCAAGCGTTCGGGCCTTCTCGGCGAGCACAGTCAGCCTGTCCCAGTCCAAACTTCCCTTGTCATCGGCATGAATAAGTGCGACTCGCTGAACACCAAGATGCTTGAGCGCCTCAAAATTTTCCGTTGCCTCAAACGACGCGGACGGCACAACGCGTTGCGGACTTAAATGCGCGATCAACTCTTGAATACGCTCTAAGGGCGTTTCCTGCGGCAAGATGATCCGGTATATGCCTTCGGCTACCATGGCGTCAAGCATCTTCATCGAATCCGGCAGCGTATGCAACGAGACGGCCGTCGGCACATCGACGACTTCCTTGATCGAGTGAATGATCGAGAGCGCATGCTCGCACCATTCTTCCTCGCCTTCGATGACCAGATGCAATGCCTTTGCATTTTCTTTGCGAAGAAGTTGTGCGCGCTCGTCGGGAAACAGATAGCCGTCGTCGAAGGGCAGCAAAGCTCGTATCGACTCGTCACAGACCGACCCGCGGATCGTTATTGCCGGAATTACCAGAAGCATGATACCTGTAAACAGCACGAAAGCCGTAAAGTTGTCAGAAATCGCCACGAATCGCTCTGCGGAATTCCTCCGCGCCCTCCGCGCCTCTGCGGTTGATCCCCCGGGGAGGTTAACCGCAGAGGCGCTGAGGACGCAGAGGTAAATTCACGCAGAGCTCCGGGTTTGGAGCAAACTCCCGCCCTTCGGTGTTGCAATTCCTCTTTTTTCATCATGATAGACCTAAAACTCATCCGCGAACAGCCGGACCTTGTCCGTGAAGCAATTTCGATCAAACACGGCGATCCCGTCGTTGACGAAGTGCTCGAACTCGATAATACGCGCCGCGCAATTATCGGACGCGTCGAAACACTCAAGAATAAGCGCAATACCGTCAGCGATGAAGTCGCACGCCTCAAGCGTGCCGGCGAAAGCGCCGACGACGTCATCCGCGAGATGAAGATCACCTCGGACGAGATCACCGATCTCGATGTCGAACTTCGTAGCGTCGAAGAAAAGCTCAACACGCTCCTCGACACGATCCCGAATATCACCCATTCGAGCGTCCCCGATGGCAAAGACGCAACGGAGAACATCGAGATCAAGCGCTGGTCGCCAGATAACGATCCGTCGCGTTTTACCGCCCGCAAAGGCCTCGATCACCTCGCCTTAGCCGAGAAGCACAACCTGTTCGACTTCAAGCGCGGCGCCAAGATCGCTGCCGGAGGATTCCCCCTCTATATAGGAAAGGGAGCGCAGCTCGAACGCGCACTCATCAACTTCATGCTCGATCTCCATACCCGCGCCCACGGCTATAGCGAGATCATGCCGCCTATGTTCGTCAACGCCGACTCTCTGCGCGGCACAGGTAATCTGCCGAAGTTTAGGGATCAGGTCTACTACATGCCCGAAGATGAGCTTTTCGCCATCCCGACGGCAGAAGTGCCGATCACGAACATGTATCGCGACGAAGTCCTGAAAGGCGAAGACCTGCCGATCAAGTACGCAGGATACAGCGCCTGCTTCCGCCGCGAAGCCGGTAGCTACGGAAAAGATACGCGCGGCTTCCTCCGCGTGCACGAGTTCAATAAAGTTGAACTTGTGAAGTTCGTCGATCCCGATACTTCCTACGAAGAGCACGAAAAACTTACGACCGACGCCGAGCGCATCCTCGAGCTTCTCGCCATTCCGTATCGCCGCCTGCTACTCTGCAAGGGCGACACCGGTTTTTCGAACGCGAAAACCTACGATCTCGAAGTCTGGGCGCCGATCGAAGGCAAGTGGCTCGAAGCATCGAGCTGCTCGAACTACGAAGCATTCCAGGCACGCCGCGCCAACATCCGCTTCAAACGCGACGCAAAGGCAAAGCCAGAGTTCGTACACACGCTCAACGGCAGCGCTCTTGCAACAAGCCGCCTCATGGTTGCCCTGCTCGAAAACTATCAGCAGGCCGATGGAAGCATCGTCATGCCGGAAGCGCTTCATCCGTATCTGCCATTTACGAAGATCGGCTAAATGGCAAACGAGAACTTTCATTACCGCAAGCAAGCAGGTACCGACGAATTATTCTGTGAAGATGTAGCCGTCCGAGAACTCGTGCGCACCTACGGTTCGCCGCTGTGGGTCTATTCCAAAGCGCAGCTCATCACAAATCTTGCTGCCATGCGCAAAGGACTCGAAGCTTCGACGCGCGAAGGCAACTAC
>JANWLI010000102.1 GCA_025450975.1 Candidatus Kapaibacterium sp.
AAAGTATATTCAGGACGATGCGACGAAGTTCTCGGCGGAAGTGTCGTTTGATGCATCGGTGCTGACGCCAGTCGATGCCGTTGCGCGCGGGAGCGTCACCAACGGCGTGCAGACGATCACGGTTAACCAGACATGGAGCGGAGCAAGCGATACCCTTGCGGTGATTCCGATGCGTGTCGGTCTCGGCAGGAGTGAGGCGACGACGCTCACCATCCCATCATTTACGTGGCTTGATGAGTTTGATGCGGAAGTGCCACTGTCGATCGATCTGGGATCGGGAACATTCACGCTCACAGATCTATGCGAAGCAGGCGGCAAGCGATTCTTCAACCCGGAAGGTTCGGTGACGATGAGCATTCAGCCGAATCCGGCGTCGGCGGGAGTGATCAGTATTCGGTATAATACGATCGAAGATGGGCCGACCACGCTGACGATCTACAATGCGCTTGGCGGTGTGATCAAAGAGATCACGACGTATGAGCCGGCGCTTTCGGTTGCTGAAGTTTCTTCTTCTTTACTTACCAACGGTATTTACCATTGCGTTCTGCGTACGCCTACGGCGCGCATCGAACAGAAATTCTCCGTCCAAAAATAATTGTGGGAAGACGTTGCAAGCGACTTACAACGCCTCCCCACGTAGTTGCCCCTATGTGGTAAGCAATTCGTTTACACCGGCTCGAGCGCGAAGGCTTTGCCGATATGGCTATCGTCGAGATAGCTTAAGCGGCTGTAGCCATCGGTCGCTTTCGCGTAGATGTAGAGATTCTCGCTGAAGGCAGCCTTTCCTCCCGGACACGGCACACCCGCATTGACTAATGCAAGTGCATCGATATCTTTTTGGAAAACGCTGAACGCATTGCGCGAGTAACTTCCTGCATACGTCGGTCCGGTCTCTCCGCTGGTGCTCTCTACCGTTCCGATACTTCCTTTCGTGATCCAGAAGCTGAACGTTGCGAAGTGATTTGGATGACGCGCGCGGAAACGGATATTGACGTCTCCTCCTGGCGGATACTTGATGAATCCGCAGGCGCCGGCAGTGTTGGTGCCGACAGCAGCATCGTAGATAAATGCATCGCACGGCTGGTTGTCGACATGCAGGACTGCCCGGTAGGCGATGACGTTGCCGCCGCCGTCGCGGATCGCACGATCTTCCATCGGCACAAGGCTGTGCGGGAAGATGGAATCCGTCGGTACCTGACGTGTCGGCACTGTGCCGATGCCGAATGGCGCAGCAGTTGTCGGTTGCTTCAGCAGCACGCCTTCGGCAGTGAGATTCACCGGTGTTCCGTCGGCGTGGAAGAGTTCGAGTTTGATCTCGTACTTTCCTTGCGAGAGTCCGGCATCGCCGCCGTTGAGCAGGTGCGTCATGAAGTAGCCGCTTGCAGAGTTTGTCCGCGAGTCGACTTCCGGAGCCCACTGGCTGTGCGCTGCACCCGGAGCGAGCGGCGGATCGCTCGGCTTGATCTCGAAGAGGTTCTGCGCTGTACCGACAGTTTGCGGTCCGAGCACATACGGCTTGAAGACGAGCGACGTGTCTGCCTGCGTCTCACCATAGTGGCGGACGACGGTGGCGTCCATCGCAGTCCACGCGCCTGATGATCCAAGACGTCGATACGACCAGCGGAAATGTGTGATGCCGCTTGGTCTGAGTCCGTCACCGAACCAGACGATAGGCTCGCAGCTTCCGCCGAAGGGTTGGTCGCTCGTTGTCAATCCTTCTTCGACACCGGCGACACTGCGACGGATCTCCGCCATACTGACACCATGTCCGATGCTCAGGATCGCAAGTTGCTTGCCGGGAAGTATCGGATCGTCACCGCACCACGGCACGCGCGGATCGGTAATGTGAATCGTTACTTCCGAACCGCACGTGAAATTCCAACGTGTGTTGCACGCGCGCGGCGGAGCGTAGACAGTTGTCCAAACGCCGCCGATCATGTACTCGACCCAGAAATAGAGATCGGGTTTATCGCCGAAGCATGGATAGGAGATCGAGATGTCGAAGCGACCGGAGTGATCGGTCGGAACGACGGCGACTTCGTCGCAGCGATAGAAGTATGGCCACGTCCATGGGAAGTAGCAGAGTATCGGCCGCAGGAAGTCGACGTTCTTGATGAGCGATTCGCGCAGCATCTGCGACGAGCTGAAGAGCGCCGTGCGCAGATCGGCTGGGAATTCCAATGCCTTCGGCGGCAGTGGCTGCGGATTCAGCGCGACACGATCGACTGACGTCAGCATTCGCGGCGGTTCCGGTTGCGGATTGAAGCCACGAATATCACCGGGCGAAACGAACTGATTGATCGCACGGAAATCGCGCGGCGGATCGGGTTGCGGGTTGAAGCCGCGAATATCGCCGGGCGATAGAAAGCGGCTCGACATGCGCTCGGGTCCGATGATACCAGCCGGCGGATCCGGCTGAGGATCGAACATGACGCCGTTCGATACGTCGAGCTTCTTGCGATTCATCATCGCAATATTGATCGGCGACGGATCGACCACGGAAGGATCGAAACGGAAGAACGGCGGCGGATCGGGCTGCGGAATGGGGAACGGCGGCCACGGGCCATCGACGATATCTTTGAGCTTATCGCGCAGACGGTCGATGATCGAATCCGGAATCCGCGGTATGATAAAGCTGATCTTGTCGATCTCGCAGATATGAACGCGCGCCTGACAGACGGGCATCGGGTACGAGATACCGTTGACAACAACGTTCTTGACTACCTTACCGCGTACTCTGCATTTGCAGGTGGGCCAGATCTTCGTGACATACGAAGGGATCGGTTGTAGTTCGTACGACTGACGCGTCGCTTCATAGAGCCAGCTTGGCTCATAGGCGTTCATGCGTTCGAGTGTTTTGATCGATGGGGGTTCTTTGTCCATCCGGTCGATCGCCGGAGCGATGAAGAGGCGCAGATGCATGGGATTCTCGGAGCCGACGTCGAGTGACGCTTTTCCGCTATCGATAAGTGCGCTCGATATGAATTCGCCGTGGCGGCTGAAGGCGTAGATCCGGACATTTTTTAATTTATCCGCACCCTCTTCAGCTGCAACAGAAAATTGCAACGATGCACGAGTGGTTTTAGCCATCGTTATTTATAAGGTTAGTGATGTATAAAGCAAACAAGACCGGTACCTAAATGCGGGGAAGTTGCACTGCCGGTTTCGGTGCAACGCATGTGTAAGTGAATGGTGGTGGAGAGCGGAATGCAGCATTAGCAGACTATCTCCAGGGAGCACTACTAGTTAGTAGTTCATAGTTTCTAGTTAATGGTTACCTTTATCACAGGTAGTATGGGACCTATCGTGAAGGCAAACATTTTTTGTTCGATAAGCAAATAGCTTATCGGGGAAGTTCTTGAGTTTGCAATAATACGACGATTTTTGTCCCGATGTGCAATCGAAAATTATTTTTTTTCTGGTGATGTACTGGGAGATTTGTGGGACGATTATACTACATAAAAAGACCTGCCTTTCTAGAACAAGGCAGGCCTATTGCCACCTTGTTCTTATAATTGACGGTTAAGCAGCCCCCGCTCATCCCGCCACAAGGCGCAACTTTGAACAGGCAATGTGCCCATTCAATAGCAAATATAATAACAGTTTAGGGGAAAGGTACTATATATTTTTAAGGAAATTTTAACCTCCCCCTCCTGCCAAGGAGGTGGCCGGGGGGAGGTTGATGGAAGGCAGTCGCCAGTAGCCTATAACTGTATCACAAAAAAATGCGGAGCATTTTTGGCATCCCAGCTTCGCCGCAGGCGAAGCCAAAGCGCCGTAGGGCGCGACATGTCGATAGCCCCCGGCGTAAGCCGGGGGTCAGAGGAAAGAAAAACGATTTCAAGCTCCATTAGGAGCGACATGTATGAAACGCCGCACGACATTTCGCTCCTCCGGAGCTTGGATAATTTTGGCATGGCGCCTAACCCCCGGCTTACGCCGGGGGCTACCGACATGTCGCGCCCTACGGCGCTTTTGTTCTTGGCTTCGCCAAAAACGGGTTATCCGAAATATCTCTTCTCCCACAAGAATAAATTCAGCAGCGACCACAACTGATCGCCATTCTTTCGTGTGCCTGCGATATGGTCCGATTGCAGTTGTTTGATATAGGAGGTATCAAACATCTCTTTGGCAAGCCGGCTGTTAGCAAAACTCTCGTCGAAAATATCTTTCCAATCTTTCTTCAGCCATTCGGCGACCGGCGCGGCAAAGCCTTGTTTCTTACGGTAGATGTGTTCGTTCGGAATAATATTCTCTGCGGCCTTCTTTAAAATGTGTTTTGGGATCATCGCAGGACCAAGCTTCACCGAGGGTGGAAGACGGAACGCATACTCAACGATCCGATGATCGAGAAAGGGCACACGCGCTTCGAGGCTTGTTGCCATCGTGACCTTGTCGACGCGCATCAACAACATTTGCGGAAGGCGCTGGCGAAACTCGAGGTACATCATGCGCCGCGTATAGTCTGTATTCGGATAGCGCTCGTTGATCTCTTTATGCCACTTCGACGCAAACTGATAACTCGAGTGATCGCTTGCCAAATAATTTTGCAGCAGTTGTGCTTTGTGCTCTTCGGTAAACGTGATCGCTCCGCCCCAGAAGAACTCTTCGCCCATGCTGTAGCGGCGTAAGTACTCGCGCATCAGAGGATGCTTGAGCACCGGACTTGCTGCCAGATACGCCATGCGCCGTAGCGGAACAGGCATACCTTGCTTCCACCACTTATTGTAAAAACGCAGATCGCGGATCATCCACGGGTAACCAAGAAACTCCTCGTCGGCTCCTTCGCCGACCTGAATCACGATCGTGCCACTGTCGCGCGCAAGTTTCGAGACAAAGTAGAGCGGAATACAAACCGGATCGCCGTTCGGCTCGTCTTCATGCCAGGCGAGATCCTCGATCATGTTACGCGCATCGTTTGCGCCGATGAGCACTTCATGATGATTCGTCTTAAACTTGTTTGCGATCTCGCGGGCGTAGTGCAGCTCGTTATACTTCTCGAGATCTTTGAAGCCGACGGTGAAGGTCTCGACAGGGCGATCCATCAGCTCGGACATGAGCGCAACGTTGAGGCTTGAATCGATACCGCCGGAGAGAAACACGCCGAAGGGCACATCGCTCATCATGCGATCTTTGATCGAGCGGCGCAACAGGAATCGAATATCTTCGATCGCCTTTGCTTCGGTGATGGAGCGGTCGATGTCGCCGGCATCGAGGAGGTCCCACCAGCGTGAGATGTAGAAATCGCCCTCGGAGTTGACGCGCATCCAGCATCCGGCTTCGAGCTTCATTACGTTCTCGAACATCGTCTCCGGCGCCGGCGTCATGACCATGGAGAGGTAGTGCGGAATGGCGCGGCGGTTCATCCGCGTCGGGAATGACGGATGCGAGAGGATCACCTTGATCTCGCTCGACCAGAGAAATCTGCCGTCAAGTTTTGCGTAGTAGAGCGGCTTAATGCCGATGCGATCACGGGCGATGAAGAGCTCTTTCTTTTCTTCGTCCCAGATCGCAATGGCGAACATGCCGAGAAATCGCTTCAGACAATCCGGGCCCCATTCGGCGTATGCGTAGAGGATCGTTTCGGTATCGGAATGCGAGCGGTACTGGTATCCTTTTGCTTCGAGTTCTTTGCGGATCTCGAGATGGTTGTAGACTTCGCCGTTGAAGGTAAGCGTATAGCGTCCGTCGGGAGTGGACATGGGCTGATGTCCGGCAGGAGAGAGATCGACGATCGATAGTCGCCGGAAGGTCAGTCCGCAGCGATGATCACGGGAAATATGGTAGCCGGAGTCATCGGGGCCGCGATGATGCATGGTGTCGCTCATGCGCGTGAGCACTTCCGGCGTTACATCCGGATTGGTATGATGCGCATATGCAAAGACTCCGCCTATTCCGCACATGGGGGTGGTAGTAGCAAGTAGTAAGTAGTAAGTAGCGAGGGATTCACTTTTTAGCTATTGCGTATTTGCAGTATCGCTTCGGCTCTACGCAGATCTTCGGGAAATGTTATCTTGATATTATCTTCCGAGCCCTGCACGATCGTACACTTTTTGCCGTAGGCCTCGAGGATTTCCGCTTCGTCGGTGAAATCGTCGCGCGTCGCGCCCAGCGTTGCGATGGCTTCGCGAAGAATGCCGAACTTCGCGCCCTGCGGCGTTTGCGCACGGAACAGATGCTTACGCGGGACAGTCTCGGCGATCGTCACATTATCGAGGCGCTTGATGGTGTCGGTGACGGCGATGGCTGTGATCGCGGCGTCCCAGGTCTCGAGCTTGTGCAGGAGATCGTGGATCATCGTTGGCTCGACAAATGGCCGGGCAGCATCGTGGATGAGCACGACGTCGTCGTGATCGTAGGAAAGCGCAGCAAGTGCGTTCTCGACGGAGCGCTGGCGGGTGATGCCACCGCCGACGATCAGGATCGGCGGCGGGGCGATGGCCGCAGTGAGGTCATGAATTTCCTGGCGCATGTCT
Organism: Candidatus Kapaibacterium sp.; assembly: GCA_025450975.1. GTDB lineage: Bacteria > Bacteroidota > Ignavibacteria > Palsa-1295 > Palsa-1295 > JANWLI01. The sequence goes on from JANWLI010000102.1 coordinate 6,477, forward strand.
TCCGGCACGGCGACGACGATGTCGGTAACGCCGGGAAATGCTGCGAAGGTCAGGAGCGAATGCAGGAAGAGCGGTTTACCGCCAAGCATGACGAGTTGCTTCTGTGAGCCGAAGCGTGTGCCGCTGCCGGCAGCAACGATGATAGCCGCTACGCGTCTCACGGTTTCTTTTCAGCAGATTTTAAATGCCCGCGTTCGTACTCGATGACAAAGTTGTACTCGGGGAAAGTTTTTGGCAGACGCAGCAAAGAAAGCACCATGACGCCGATCGAGAGGCGGTCAATCCAGCTTGATGTCGGCCAGCCAAGATGGAACGTGATATTGCGGTCAGGAAAATCGTAACGCAGGTTGCCGATCAGCGTGTGAATGACGGACACCAGTCCCTGTCCCTGCAGCGGGAAGAGGTAATGGTTCGGCCCCAGCTTCTCGTGCGTAGCCAGACGGGGCGAGTAGAGCGTGATGTACGCATGGTTCATTCCGGGGTTGATCTCCGACTTATCTTTCGGCCTGCGGAAGTAGATGTGGAAATCGGGCTCCTCGGAGTCTGCGATCTGAATAGTCAGGTCGAGAGGATTATCGGCTTTATGGAATTGTATGATCTCGGGTGCACGACGCTTTGCAACACGTAAGCCGACTATGAGCGAGACGATAACGGCGACAATCCACAGTAGGAATCCCATCCAGTGCTTATACGCTATCACTCCGAAACAGGAAACGAGAATCAGGAAAATCACAAGTGTACCCGTACGTGAAGTAAAGTATTCCCTAATATCTCCTGACCCCTGTTTATAGCGATAGATGACAAGCGCACCCATGTTAATGGAGAAGCTTGCAACAAGTCCGACCGCATACATCTCAGCCAGCATCGACTGACTTCCGGCGGTGACAGAGATGAGCAGCGAGAAGAATATGGCATTCATTATATGAATACGATAGAGCGATTCACGACGGTTCGTTTTACTGAGCCAATGGAAGCCGTACCGGTGAGCGACTCGTTCAAGGAGTTCGCTTGAAGCAACGAATGCCGTATTGACGGCCATTGTCAGGAGAAAGAATGCAAGTCCTCCGACAAGAATGCCAAACCATGGACCATTCAGAATGGAGGCGAAGTGTGTCAGAAGATCGGTTTCATGGCTTGGATAATCAATATCTGTTCTGGTGAGCACTACCATCGAGATGAGCGGAGTGAAAATGCCAACGGTTAATGCTAAAAAAAGATACGCTTTCCGTATTTCCTTCCAACTTTTCACCAGGCCGGCCGTTTGCACAACGCTTTCAATTCCGGAGTATGCAAGGATAACACCTGCAATGCCGAGAATGACAAAGCCAATACCCGAAAAGAAGCCACCGCCTGTGGCATTCGTCCAGGTATCGGCAAAACCTTTAAGGATAACCCGGCCCTGATCAGGGCTTGGCTCGATGATGCCTGAAGCGATCAGCGTGAGAAGGACGCATGCTGCAATGATAAAGACGAGGAACGTAAAGCGTGCATTCTCCTTAATGCCGAGAATATTAAGACCTGCAACTCCCCACACAACGGCAAACATCAGCGCATAGATCATGAACGGTGAAAGATCCATGAATGCCGTTCCATTCTGCACCGCTGATACCGTTGAGATGGCCGCAGTCAGGATATAATCGACAAGAATAGAAGCTACTGCGATGAATGAAACTGTCGGTCCGAGTACAAGATAGCTGAAGCTGTAGACGCCACCGCCTTTAATATTGTGGTGTTCGAGAATATGTGCGATCTCGACCATGCGATTGGAAAGAAATCGCATGAGGAGCGATGTACCGATAATAAAGACAAATGCAGAGATGCCGAGAATGCGAAACGATTCAGCAGGTACGTAGAAGATGGATGTAAGTTCGTCCATCAACGTAATAATGGCTATCGAAAACCATGTTAGCCACCATCTGCCGTCCGTGAAGGATGAGAGTAGATTCTTTTTTCGCGAGAGCCAAACGAAGAAGCCAATGACAACTGCGTTGAGCGCAATAAGTATGAAGGGTTTCATGTATCCCTAAGTAAAGAGCGCGGGGAAAACAGTGGGGGGTGCAAAAAAGTACCGTGCTTTTTATTTACGTACGATAAGGGGAATAAGCTCTGTAATTCCACCGCGTTGCAGCCGGAAGAAGTACGAGCCATTTGGCAAGAGTTGCACCTGTACCTGGCGTTCGTGTTTGCCCGGAGGCAGTGTCTCTGCGACCAGCGTTTCGAGGGTGCGGCCGAGCGCATCGACGAGAGAGAGCTTCACGTGCGAGGGCTCGTCCAGCGTGAAGTAGACAGTGCTTGCATTGTGCGCGGGGTTGGGGGCGATCGAGACATCGGTTGTCTGCTGAGTACGCTCAACATCCTGCAGCTGCGACAGCGGGCGGCGCAATATGAGGAAGCTTAGCTCGACGAAGATCTGGCCGTGATAGGTTGTTAAGGCGATGACATACGCATTTGGCGGCATGCCGGGGATTTGCTCCCAGGTTGTGGATTCGCCGATGAGCCGGTAGAGTCCTTGTCCCTCACTGCCGACGAAGATCGTGTTCGCTGAAAATGCGAAGAGGCCTGGATGCGCATTTTCAAGAAAGCCATTGTTGAGTGCGGTCCAGTCGACGCCTTCGTTAGTCGAGACCATCACACCTTGCGAGTAGGAAGTGAGATAGGTGGCATTTCCTCTGATACCGAACGAACCTACTTCGGGAATTTCGGGAAGG
>JANWLI010000103.1 GCA_025450975.1 Candidatus Kapaibacterium sp.
CCAATGCTTTCCGAAGAGATCATCCACCAGATCGCCCACGCCCGCTCGACGAGCGATCCCGCGAACGCAGCCGGCAACGCAGGCTTTGAGAACATTGGTGAGCTGATGTTCAAGCAGGCGCGCGATCTCGATACGAAGCCGTATCTCGTCTACTTTGACGCAGCCGGTAATCGGCGCGAAGATAATTACAAAGATTTCTTCATGGTAGCCAGCATGTGCGCGAACATGATGCGCTCCTTCGGTATTAAGCGCGGCGACCGCATTGCGACGATCTCGCACAATCACGCCGACACCGTCGTCCAGTATTTTGCTGCCTGGCTGATGGGCGTCTGCGTCGTGCCGATCAGCTTATCTGAAGACGACAGCCGTCTTGCGTATATCCTGGAAAATAGCGGTGCAAAGCTGGTGTTTATCCGCAAGGATTACCTTGCACGCTTTCAGCCTATCATAGCGTCTATTCCATCGATCGCAACGGTGCTCGTCACCGGCGAACCCGAAGGCGGCGACTCGCTGTGGTATGACGATGAACTTGCTAAAGCCGGCTCGATCTTTCGCTCCGACGAAGCAGTCAAGAGTGATGACGAAGCCCTGATCGTCTATACTAGTGGCACGACGGGCAACCCCAAAGGCGTAGTCCTGACGCAATACAACCTCCTCATCGATGCGAAGGGCATATCGGAGTGGCATCGGATCTCGCGGGCAACGCGCATGATGTGCGTGCTGCCGATCCACCATGTCAATGGGACGATCGTCACGCTCATGACGCCGATGTATGCCGGTTCGACGATCGTGCTCAACCAGAAATTTCAATCCGAGCATTTCTTTGCGCGCATCGAGAGCGAGCAGGTGCATGTCGTAAGTGTCGTCCCGACATTGCTTGCATTTTTGCTCGAGTATCATAAAACTACTCCTCTTGCGTCAATGCCCAAGTCGCTGCATCATATTATTTGCGGAGCAGGGCCGCTCACAGTAGAATTAGGCGTGCAATTCGAGGACACGTTCGGTATTCGCATCGTCCATGGCTACGGCTTATCGGAAACGACGTGCTATTCTTGTTACCTGCCGCTTGATCTGAGTGACGCCGACCACAAGCACTGGATGCGCGACTTCGGCTTCCCGTCGATCGGTGTGGCGTTGCCGCAGAACGACATGATGATCGCAGATGAGTTCGGCCACGAACTCCCACCATCGGCAAAAGGCGAGATCGCCATTCGCGGTTTCAATGTGATGAAGTACTACTACAATAACGACGAGGCGAATGAGAAGACGTTCTCGTACGGCTGGTTTCGCTCCGGCGATGAAGGCTTCTATGAAGTTGATGGCGAGGGAAGGAAGTACTTCTTTATCACTGGCAGACTTAAGGAGCTGATCATCCGCGGCGGCGTAAATCTCTCTCCGCTGGAGATCGACGAAGTGATCAATCGCTGCCCAGGTGTGAAATCCGGCATAGCCGTTGGCTTTGAGAATGACTTCTATGGCGAAGAGGTCGGGGCGTATGTCCAAAAACTGGAAGGGTCAGTGATTGCCGAAGATGAGGTGATCGCATTTTGCCGCGAGCATCTGCCATTTGCGAAGACGCCAAAGGTTATCGTCTTCGGTAACGATATTCCGGTGACGACGACGGGAAAGTATCAGCGAAACAAGTGCAAGCCTCTTTTCAAAGAGTGGAAGGCCGTGCAGTTCAGGAAAGAGAAGTAGTTACTGTGCAAGGATCTTTTCCAGTTGCCGTCTGTGGCGGAGGATATGGACAATGGCATGCTCGAGTATTTGTTCGATATTATAGGTGACGCCCCAGGATACGACGAACGTCGTTCCATCGGTTTCTTCTTCGGAGAGCGTCCACCTGCCTTCCAGCGTTTCTGAAGTATAGGCAAGTACTTTGTGCACGCATGCGATGGCGCCATCGAGAGATTCCAGAACTGCCTGCGGGTTTGCAACCGGAATACCCCAGAGTTTGCGGAGGTAGTTTGCGTACCCATACCCCGCGCTGACGACATGCCGCATGATCGCCTGGATCGAACGGTCATATTCAGACCCATTCACATCGATGATTTGCTCGTAACGTTCAGTACTAATAGCAGAGAGCACGTGCAGAAGGTCGGCCGCAGCGCGTTCGTACTCATCCATCATGGCGCCTAATCCGCCTTGCCGGTATTCTTTCATGGCAGCGTCAACAGTTCAGGAAATATTTAATTCCGGCGGCCGATTGCTTCAGCCAGTAGCTCGATCACATGACGCACGGGCATCGCATGCTCTTTGCTGAGTTGCAGCATGCAGCCTGCATTTGCCGTGGCGACGATATCAGGACGAGCATCCTCAATGATCCGCATCTTTCGTTTGCGCAGAGCTTCTCCCATTTCCGGATGCTCGATGTTATAGCTTCCGGCGCTGCCGCAGCATAGCTCATTATCATCAAGTGCGAATGTCTCAACTCCCGGTAAAAGACGGAGCAACTCGAGAGGCTCGTTTACAATGCGCTGTCCGTGCGTAAGATGGCACGGTGCCTGATAGGCTATCCGTTTTCCGGAGAATGAAGAGCCAAGCAGACCGCGAAGGTCTTCGCGATGATGGAGGTAGAGAAATTCGTTAATGTCAAACGTCTTGTTTCTTGCCAGGTGCGCATCGTCAGCGTGCGAAGTCCCTTCGAGCAAATGCTCGTACTCTTTGAGCATCGCTCCACAGCCGGCAATATTTGAAAGGATGTAATCGAGTTGGTCGTGCTTAAACACGGCAACATTCTGTCGCGCCAGGTCTCTGGTAACATCGAGGTAGCCGCCATGTGCAGCAAGTGCGCCGCAACAGGTCACACTCGGAAGGATGTCAACATCATATCCCAATGCATTCAAGACCTTGATCGTCGCATCATTGACCTGCGAAGTAAAGACATCGCCGATGCAGCCAAGCAGCAGACCGATGCGCTTCCCATTTGGATGGTTGCTCCGGTAAAGATCCGGGCGTGACTGTGGGAAGGAAATACTTGTCGGCGCCAGCGACATTGCAGCTCCCGTCGATGTCGAGCGAGAAAACAGCTTAGCAGCGAGCTTCGTAAGTCCTGTCTTCGTTGCTATTGCAGTCGCTGTCTGTAGGGCTTTCAACAGTGGCTTCGATTGCAGGAGCTTGCTGTAGATAAACTTCTTGCTGATAGATCCGTTGCCATGCTCGACGAGGATCGCCCGCGTCTGCTCCATGAGCACGCCGAACTCCACGCCGGATGGGCATGCCGTTTCACAGGAGCGGCAGACAAGACACGAGAGTTCATGCTTTGCAAATTCCGGGTCGGTAGCGGTGATCGTCCCTTCGGTATAGTTACGCATGAGGTAGAGTCTACCGCGCGGACTTGACATTTCCTCTCCTGTTTCGCGGTACGTCGGACAAGCCTCCAGACACAGACCGCAGTGAATGCATGCTGAAAGCTTCTTCAGATCGATCGCCTCGATCACCGCAACACTCCTTTCGGATCGAATGCGTTGAGAATTGGGATAGCAGATGTGAAGCTCGACTCAAGAGACCTATGCTTGCTTATGATAGAGCGAATCTTCGTATGGGCTTCCTGCTCGGTGAGCATGGTAGCGGACAATAGTGAAAGCTCCTGCCTGTCATGGTTAATGTCTTCACGAAATCCTGCAAGCTCGTAGAATACTGAACCGTCCACGCGCTCTTTAATGCTAGGGTAGAATCTGGTGGTATCTACGCTTGACTCAAACCATACAAAACTTTCCGGCAATGGCTGAACCTTCAACGTTACATCGAGGATGGCACCAAACTTACCTTTCGAGCCGCAGAAGGCGCGGTGAATATCATATCCCGCGACCGACTTCACGACACGCGAGCCGCTTTTGTAGATCGTCCCGTCCGCCGCGGCGAATGTACCTCCGAGAATCGTCGTGCGTAGCATTCCCAGCGTCGCTGAGCGGGGATGGTAGTTGTCGTTCGCAATTGCTGCGCCGACGGTAAGCTCCAGGTTCTCACCGGGTACAAGTGTCGGTATCCATTGCCCTTGCTCGCGTAGTCGGTTCGAAAGCTCCTCGATGGTGATGCCTGCCTGCACGCGTACGATCATCTCTTCAGGCTCATAGAGAAGCACTTGCTTGAAGTTCTCAAGCGAGAGGAGATCGTGTGAGGCTTCGTTTGTGACAGAGCTATGGATCGAGAGAGAACTGCTTTTCTGCAGACACTCGCTCACTTCATCATACGAGGTCGGCCGGAAGATCATAGCTGGATAGGTACCGGAACGTGCTCGCTTGCGAGTGCGAGTTGGCCGCAGGCTGCTTCGATGTCGAGACCGGAACTTGAGCGAACCATGACTTGCACACCTTGCGCGCGGAGCATGTCGACGAATAATTCAAACTTGTCTTGCGCTGTCGGATGCAGCTCGGCAGAGATGCCGGTCGGATTCGTGAAGTCGATCTTGTGGAAAGGAATAATATTCACCTTGCTCGGCATTCTTCGCGCGATCTTCGCAAGGCGCTTCGCATCTGCTTCCGTATCGTTCAGCGCTTCGAAGACGATGTATTCGTAGGTGACCGGAATGCCGGTTTTCTGGTAGTAGTAATCCATCGCCTCCAACAGCCCGACGATCGGATAACGCTTGTTGATCGGCATCAGCTTTGTTCGCAACTCATCGGTCGTTGCGTGCAGGCTCAGCGCAAGCTTGACGCCGAATCCTTCCTCGGCAAACTTGCGGATCTCATCGGGCAGGCCGCTCGTCGATACGGTGATACGTTTTGCGCCGATGATCTCTAACTCCGGATTACTGAGAATACGAAGCGAGCGAATGACATTGTCGTAATTGAGCATCGGCTCGCCCATACCCATGTAGACGATGTTCGTGACGCGCTCTCCGGTAATGCGTTCGACCTCGAATACCTGCAGAAGGATCTCTGCGGCTGTGAGGTTGCGTTTCAGTTTGAGCGTTGCCGTTGCGCAGAATTTACAATCGAGCGGACAGCCAACCTGCGTGGAGAGGCAGAGCGTCTTGCGTCGGACTTCGCCCTGCGCGTCGCGCATCTCGCTTGGGATGAGGACGGTCTCGATCTCGAGACCATCAGAAAGCTTGAAGAGAAATTTCTTGGTGCCGTCTGCGCTGTCGGATTCGTGGACTGCTTCGATCGACTGGATATGAAAACGCTCGCCAAGCGATGCGCGCAAATCCTTCGGCAGTTCGGTCATTTCGTCGAACGACCGGACGCGAAACTTGTGCAGCCGTAGCCATATCTGCTTTGCGCGGTAGCGTTTGATATCCGGACTAATTCCCTGAAGTGCCTGGTACAGCTCTTCTTCAGCAAGCCCGAGTAATCCGATCGATTTTGTAGTAATATCCTTCACTGTAGCTGTAACAACAGGGCGTGAAGGGCAAACATTCTGATCTAAGCTAAGCCGACACGTTTGAAGATCAGGTCGATGTTTTTCATCGCTGCTTTCGGGTCGAATGCTTCGTCGAGCTGATTTGGCGTGATGCGGCCGGCAATATCGGCATCGGCTTCGATCAGCGACCGGAAGGTTATGTGCGGGTCTTTGCCTTCGGCAGCAAGCTCCCAAACTTTCATCGCATTGCGTTGGACGATCTTGTACGAATCTTCGCGCGTGAGTCCGCTCTTCGCAAGTGCAAGCAGCACCGGCTGCGAGAAGACGAGGCCGCGGGTAAGTTGCAGATTGCGCTCCATCGCTGCGGGGTAGACGTACATCGTATCGATCGTCTTCGTTACAAGCGCGAGCATGTAATCGAGAATGATCGTTGCATCAGGACCGATGACGCGCTCTGTTGATGAGTGACTGATATCACGCTCATGCCAGAGCGCAACGTTCTCCATCGCCGTCATCGCATAGCCGCGAAGGAGACGTGCAAGGCCTGTGACGCGCTCCATCGTAATTGGATTGCGCTTATGCGGCATAGCCGACGAACCCTTCTGTCCTTTCGAGAAAAACTCTTCTGCTTCGCGCACTTCAGTACGCTGCAGATGGCGGATCTCCACGGCGATCTTTTCTAAAGACGATCCTACGAGAGCAATAGCTGAAAAGAATTCTGCATGGCGGTCGCGCTGGACGATTTGCGTTGACACGGCTGCAGCCTGCAGGCCCATGTGTTTACACACGTACTCTTCGACGCTGGGATCGATATGTTCGAACGTGCCAACTGCACCAGATATCTTTCCAACGGATATCGTGTCCACGGCGCGGTCCATACGATCGCGCGCGCGTAACATCTCGCTATAAAGAACTGCGAGTTTGAGTCCGAAGGTTGTCGGCTCTGCATGAATACCATGCGTGCGGCCGATGCAGGGAGTGTGCTTATGTTCTTTCGCCCGCTTTGCGAGTGCGGCAATGAGTGCGTCGATACCTTTAAGGAGTAACTCGCCCGAGAGTTTGCACTGAACGCTGAATGCTGTGTCGACGACATCGCTTGAGGTCATCCCAAGATGCACGTAGCGGGAGTCAGGTCCGACATGTTCGGCGACGTTTGTCAGGAAGGCGATGACGTCATGCTTGGTCTCTTCCTCGATCTCGAGGACGCGCTGGGTATCAAACTTTGCTTTTTTGCGGATGCTTTCTGAGAGTCCGCTCGGGACGATGCCTAGTTTTTCCTGCTGTTCGGTGGCCAGAAGCTCGATCTCGAGCCAGATATTGAAGCGGCTTTCGTCTGTCCAGATCGCCCCCATTTCGGGTCGCGTGTAACGTGCTATCATGCAGTATGGGATAAGAAAGTTGTATAACACAATTTTTGAGAGTTCAGGCTCAGAGAAATTACTAGCGGTAAGCCTATGATATCAAAAGGTTTAGCTGTCAACAGCCTGCATTTGACATAAATGTTTGGAAAGCGCGATCCGGGGAGTTATTTTTGTGGGGAAATGTTGTAAGAAGTGGGGAAAACTCTGGTTTTGTCTTTTTAATGGGAAAAGTTAACGAATTTGAACGTCGGCAGTCGAACGGACGTCGGACTTACGCGCGAGTAGCTGAGCCACCTTCAGAGGAGGCATTTCTCTACCCGCAGGAGTATGACGAGTCTGCTTATGAATATGAGCAGCCAAATTCGCGAACCGTCAATATTCCCCCGCCGCAACCCCGCGAGCCGCGCAGGCCCCGAGGTGAGCGCCCCATGCCGAAACGTCTTTCCGAAGAATTAGAAGAAGAACAGTTTGCCTACGCAGAGCCTGAAGTCCCCGAACGTAAAGCGCCGGCTCGCAAACGAACGAAGAAGCAGGCCGAACCCGATCAGATCGAGCTTGAGCTGAAGTCGAAGTCAAAGAAGCTCGATGCCGAAGTACGTCAGCGCCAGGTACTTGGTGTGATGCTGGTGACGATGTCTTTCCTGATCGTGCTTGCGATCCTGAGCTACAGTCCGCTCGATACGGCCCAGGCCGAGACGAGCGTCGGCGATCTTCCGGCCGTCTTTACCCGCTCCGACGCAGTACTCAATGCAAATGCCGACACGGCCAATAACTGGCTTGGTCTCATCGGCGCGATGATCGCTGATTTCTTTATTAACAAGACGATCGGCTACGCAGCTATCATCTTCCCGCTACTCATGGGTTGGTGGTCGCTTGCATTATTCCGTTTCACGACGAAACAGCGCCGCAAGCTTACGCTTGCAACGACCTTTATCCTGATCTCGGCAATTCTCTTCTCTGCAACGATCGGCACGACGCAGCTGATGAAGATCTTTCCGGAGATCAATCGCGAATGGTCAGGCGCGATCGGCCAGTTCATGGGAGTGACATTCACACGTCTCATCGGCTCGATCGGCGCGCTCATCATCTATGCGACGTCGTTTGTCATCATGCTGGTCTTCGCGATTGACCTCGATGTAGAAAAAACATTTTTACGCATGAAAGACGGCTACACGGGACTGCGCAACAAGTCGCGCCTTAAACTCATCGAGTTCTGGGAGCGCCGCGAAACGAAGCGCGGCGAACGGGCACAACGCAGACTCGAACGCGACCAGGAATTAGAAGCGGAAGCAGAGACGGTTGAAGTTGAAGAGGTTGTTAAAGTTATTCGTCCGGAAGAACCGGCGAAGCAGAAGCCCGTTCGATTAAGCGATCTTGTAAAAGTAGAGAAGCAAGCTGTCGCTCCGCCTCCGATGCCGGACCCAGCACCGCGCGAAGAAGTTGAGCCCGAAGCGGCGCAAGGCGTTAACCCCGCCCGTGATATCATTACGATCCGTCGCGATTCAGACGAACCTACAGCTACGCCACGTACAAATCCGGCCGACCAGAAGTCACCATACCTGAAAGTGCGCCCCGCTCCGCGCCAGCCGCTGCAGCAGCCGATTCCCAGACTTTCCGAAGATCGTGAGATCCTTGGCAACAAGCAAACGCCATTCGCACGGCTAACGGGAGGCGCGATCGTTACGCCTGCTGTCCCAGAGTCCAGAGCAAAGCGCATCCTTCCGGCAGACTTCGACGACGACCAAACTGAAAAGCCGATAGCACAGCCACAAGCTGAGCCGGAGCGCATGACGCCGAAGCAGGAGCCGGAGGCGAGAGTTGACGATACGCCGGTCACAGAAGAAGTGGAAGTGCAGATCGGTAACGAAAAAGTGTTGGGCAACGAGATTCTGCCGCATTCTGTCGATGTCACGCCGGAGCCGATCGTCAGCGAAGCGCTGATCGCAGAGATCACGAAACCGATCCCTGCACGGCAAAGCGATGTCAACCTCTTTACCGAGAGCGAGATCATCCCGGAAAATCCGTATAACGAACAGGTGCGCGGCTTCCGTCAGCCAGGACTCGATCTTCTCATTCCGTCAGGACCGGATATAGTAGAAGCATCGAGCGAAGAATTGACGGCGAAGGGTACACTGCTTCGCGATAAGCTCGCAACCTTCGGCGTCGAGATCGAGAACATCACTGTGACACCCGGTCCGGTCGTCACACTCTACGAGTTTACGCCTGCCGAAGGCGTCAAAGTTTCGCAGGTTGGCAATCTCACCGACGATATTGCACTTGCAATGAAGGCGCGTGGTATTCGCATCATCGCGCCGATGCCGGGACGCGGGACGATCGGCGTGGAGATCCCGAATGACAGGCCGAAGATGGTGCGAATGAGCGAGATGCTTGCAAGCCCGTCGTTTATCAACTCGAAGATGAATCTGCCCTTAGCGCTTGGCAAGACGATCTC
>JANWLI010000104.1 GCA_025450975.1 Candidatus Kapaibacterium sp.
GCAATTAGACGGCGAAGACGGATTTATCCTGGCCGAGCAGGATATGGTCGTCGTACCGGACCAGCCGGTCAAGCGTCGTCGCGGCCGTCCATCGAAGGCAGAGGTCGAGGCCCGCAAGCTTGCTGCAGACCAGCAGAAGCCAGAGGTTGAGGCTGAGCCGGAGAAAGAACAAGAAGTTGAAGCAACGCCCCCGGAAACCCCGGAACAATAAAAACAAAAAGGCGGGTTAACAACCCGCCTTTTTTTACCCGTGAATTAGTGGGGACCATTAGTTAGTTTTTCACTATACCAACAGCTTGTGCCATATTCTTTGGGGATCCACCCTGGGGAACGTGCGAAGTCGAATGCTTCTTTACGTCCATCCCAAGCGCTAAAAGCGTCTTATAATTTGGGTCGGAGACTGCGGCTGCGGTTGTTTTGGTATCAGCTGCATCTTTTGCCTTCGTTGCTTCGGTCGTGGTTTCTGCAAACACGGAAGCACCAAATGCGGAGAGAGCGAACATTGCCATGAGAACTGTCTTTTTCATCATACTTGTATAAGAAATAGAAATTGTAATCTACATAGGTAGCTAACGTGCTGCGAAGGAAGTAGTTACTAACAGTTCGGTGATTTGTTTTTCATGGTCGAATCCAACTTGCGGTTTCACTGTTTACGGTCGCTCTTGGAATCGTTATATAGTACTACATGTCTAAAAAACTTTCACCCTTTAAGAACGAAACGTATAGGGATTTTTCACAGCCGAAAGAGCGCAAAGCGATGGAGCGTGCGCTTGCTGAGGCTCGCCAAAAGCTTAATCAGCGCTATCCGCTGATCATCGACGGCGAACGGATCTTTACCGACGAGTCGATCGTCTCGCACAATCCTGCACGTCCACAGGAAGTAGTCGGCCGGTTCTCCAAAGGCACCGTCAATCATGCGCAGCAGGCACTTGACAGCGCATCGGCCGCATTTGAAAAATGGAAGAATGTATCGGCGAATAAGCGAGTAGAGATCGTCATGAAGGCAGCCTCGATCGCCCGCAAACGCCGGTATGAGATCAATGCCTGGATGGTACTCGAAGTCGGCAAGAACTACCTTGAAGCCGATGCCGATACTGCCGAAGCGATCGACTTCCTCGAATACTATGCCCGCCAGATGCATCGCCTTGCAGGCGAGCAGCCTGTCGTCAAGAACAAGGGCGAAGATGGATATATGGAATATCTGCCGCTTGGCGTTGGCGTCGTTGTTCCGCCGTGGAATTTCCCGTTCGCCATTCTCGTCGGCATGGCAAGCGCTGCTATCGTCAGCGGCAACACAGTCGTTGTCAAGCCTTCAAGCGATAGCCCGATGATGGGCTGGCTCTTTGCCGACATCATGGAGCAGGCAGGCCTGCCGAAGGGCGTGCTCAACTTCTTTACCGCTCCGGGCGGAGAAGTTGGCGATCACCTCGTGAAGAGCCCGATCACCAGATTTGTATCGTTCACCGGCTCGAAAGAAGTTGGCCTGCATGTGAATCACCTCGCAGCAACTCCACAGCCTGGGCAGAAGTGGATCAAGCGCGTCGTTGCGGAAATGGGCGGCAAAGACGGCATCGTCGTTGCCAAAGATGCAGACCTCGACGAGGCTGCCGATGGTATCGTCGCAGCTGCGTTTGGATTCCAGGGACAGAAGTGCTCGGCATGTTCGCGTGCGATCGTCGAGCGGCCGATCTATAATAAGTTGCTGGCGAAGATCGTTGAGAAGACGAATGCGCTCGAGATCGGCGATCCGAGTGACAATAAGAAGGTCGGTCCCGTCGTCAGCCAGCGCGCGCAGAAGAAGATCCTCGAGTATATCGAAGTAGGGAAGAAAGAGGGCCGTCTTGTTGCCGGTGGCTCGACCCTCGATGGCGGCTACTACATCAAGCCAACAGTTATCGCTGATATTAAGCCCGATGCACGTCTCGCACAGGAAGAGATCTTTGGCCCGGTGCTTGCAGTTATTCCCGTCGATAATTTCGACGAAGCGCTCGAAGTTGCCAACAATACGGAGTTTGGTCTGACAGGCGCCGTCTACACGAAAAGCCGCTCAAAGCTGGATCGTGCAGCGAAAGAATTCTTCGTCGGCAATCTGTACCTCAATCGCAAATGTACCGGGGCGCTTGTCGGCGTCCATCCGTTCGGCGGATTCAACATGAGCGGCACGGATTCGAAAGCCGGTGGCCCTGATTATCTCCAGCTCTTCCTGCAGGCGAAGGTTGTCGCGGAGAAAGTTAGTAAGAAGTCAGGTCATAAGTCAAAAGTTAAAAGTAAAAAGTCAAAACGTCGGGATTCAGGGGCAGGTATTTAATGCTCCGCACCTACATCGATGCAATTAACGATGCGCTCCATGTCGAAATGGAGCGCGATCCGTCAGTATTCTGCATCGGTGAAGATATTGGTCCCTACGGCGGTGCATTCAAGGCGACGAAAGGTCTCTACGCTAAATTTGGCGAAACCCGTGTGATCGATACGCCGATCGCCGAGGCCGGGATTATTGGGATGGCTATTGGTGCGGCGCTCTGCGGTTATCGTGCAGTTGCAGAAATGCAGTTTGCAGACTTCATCACAAACGGCTTCAACGAAGTTGTCACTGTCGCTGCGATGACTGCCTACCGCTGGGCATTACCGGTTCCGATCGTCATCCGCTGCCCAAGCGGCGCGGGACTCAGCGGCGGCCCATTCCATTCGCGTAACCCGGAAGTCTGGTTTGCTCATCAGCCGGGGCTAAAGGTTGTTTGTCCCTCGACGCCGGAAGATGCGAAGGGATTGCTCATCGCAGCGATCCGCGATCCGAATCCTGTGATGTACTTCGAACATAAGCGGCTCTACCGCTCGCTGAAATCGGAAGTGCCCGATGGCGAGTATGTCGTCGAGCTTGGCAAGGCACGAATTGTCAGAGAGGGAAATGACGCGACGATCCTCACCTATGGCGGCACAGTGCCGATGGCGCAGGAAGTTGCCGACGAGTTTGCATCGAACGGAAAGGGAAATATTGAAGTGATCGATCTACGCTCGCTTGTACCGCTCGATAAAGATGCGATCTATGCAAGTGTCCGTAAAACGAATCGCGTACTTGTCCTCCACGAAGATAATCTCACAGCCGGCTTTGGTGCAGAGCTCGTGGCGCTGGTGACTGAGTTTGCGTTTGAATCGCTTGACGCGCCTGTGATGCGTCTGGCCTCGTTCGATAGCCCCGTGCCATTCGCGCCGAATCTGGAGAAGATGGTGCTGCCGGCAAAAGGCGAATTGACGTCAAAGCTTGATCAGCTATTATCCTACTAAGCTCATGCCTGTTATCACCCTGGAGACAGTGATCGATGCGCCTATTGAACGTTGTTTCCAGCTTTCCCTCTCAGTCGACCTCCATAAGTTAAGTGCATCGCAGACAAATGAGAAAGCAGTTGCAGGAGTAACTTCGGGTCTTATGGGGCTCGGAGATACGGTAACATGGGAAGCGAAGCACTTTGGTATTGTGATGCGTATGACTTCTGCAATTACAGCCTATCACAGCCCTGATTATTTTGTTAGCGAGATGACGAAGGGGACGTTTAAAAAACTACATCACCAGCATCTATTTAGTGTGAATGTCTCGGGTAAAACATTGATGAAGGACATATTTGAGGTTGAAGCCCCGCTGGGAATTCTAGGCACTATCGCTGAAAAAGTATTTCTCGTTAACTACATGAGAAAATTCCTGCAGACACGCAACGATTGTATCAAGCGAGTTGCGGAGAGCGAAGAATGGAGAATGTTGATTCCTCAATGATCAAATACTGCTCCCTACGGCAACGGTACGACGGACAACTTCGCACCTTCGCGAACGACTGCAAGGTGCTTGCTATCGTTGGAGAGATAGAATCCGTCCGCACCTTCAGTACCAGGTATCGGAATGATACTTCCAGAGCCAATATCTTTTAACACACAACGTTTTGTGCGAGCTTCCCAGAATACTACTTTCTTCCCGCCAGCAACTACTGCATAGGTGCTGTAATAGTTGTCCAGTTCTTGCAAGGCGTCAATAAAGCCGACATCGGTTCGAAAACGATTTACGCTATAGCCGGTCATGCCATCGGTGATGAAAAAGAAATCCGGACAGTCGAAGACAACTTTTGGGCTTGTCAGCGAGATGGTCATGGGTAAATGGAAGACCCGCTGGACTTGGTAGTAGGAATCGCGTACTAACATTTTCGTTGAAAAGGTCGAATCGGATTCGAGCGTGGCCAGTCTTCCATTGGAAAGCAGGAGAGGGAATTCGTAGAAAAAACGGAAGCCTGTATTAATTTGCAGGAGTGTATCAATGGTTATGCCTGAAGGGCCAATTGTAGCTAAAGCAAAGGTATCAAGGCCATCGCCAAAACCCATATTGTCCGCTCTGCGAGAGAGAATGCATACATCTCGATCCGGAGCATAGGAGATCACATCTGTATTTGGCGAGACGACTGTTTTGTTGTGTGTAGCGAGGTCGACAAGTGTGAGATCGCCAGATTCATCGAGCAAGGCCGTACGGCCGTCCAGCGACACATGGAGACTATTCCTCGTAGTGTAAGAATCGAATGAAATATGAAATTGCTCACGGACGCCCCCATTAAGGTCATAGATACGGATAAAGAGATCCCGATCGTAGCCATTCGTAGTTGGTACACTTGTTAAAGCCAGCAACAACGAATCACCGGGAAGCCAGCGCATAGCTTCGATCTCCACTTGGCGAGTATTAACCGAATCGTCGATGCTGTCGCATGAGCTGACGGCAACAAGCAGGGTGATCAGGAGCAGGGAGCGTCTCATACTTGACAAATATAACTCGATATTTGTAATGTATCTGTACTGGGATAGTTACACAAGCTCCTTTGCCAAATACCTGCCCGTATAGCTCCCAGTCTTCTTAGCTGAAGCCACTATATCTTCCGGCGTCCCTACGGCAACGATCCGGCCGCCGCCTTTGCCGCCTTCGGGGCCGAGGTCGATCACCCAGTCTGCCATTTTGACAACATCGAGGTTATGCTCGATAACCAGGACTGTGTTACCTCTGGCTCTTAGCTCGAGTAAAACATTGAGTAAATGCTTTATATCCTGAAAATGTAAGCCAGTAGTGGGTTCATCTAAAATATAGATGGTCTTGCCCGTGGCAACTTTTGAGAGTTCTGTGGCCAGCTTCACGCGCTGTGCCTCGCCTCCGGATAGTGTCGGCGCTTGCTGGCCGAGACGGATATAGCTCAGGGCGACGGCATTGAGGGCGACGATCTTCCGGTGGATCCTCGGAATATCGGCGAACAGATCCAGCGCCTCGGAGACACTCATGTTCAGCACGTCGGAGATCGACTTGCCCTTAAAGTGGACTTCCAGCGTCTCGCGGTTATACCGCTTGCCGTGGCAGACGTCGCAGCCTACGTAGACATCGGGCAGGAAATTCATTTCGATCTTCTTCATACCCGCGCCTTCACATGCCTCGCAGCGGCCGCCCTTAACATTGAAGGAGAATCGGCCGACCTTGTAGCCGCGGATGCGCGATTCCGGCAGCTCGGCGAAGAAGTCGCGGATCATCGTGAAGAGCCCGGTCTACGTTGCCGGATTCGAGCGCGGTGTGCGGCCGATAGGGGACTGATCGATCTCGATGACCTTATCGAGATCGTCAAGCCCTTCAACATCGGCATACGGCATCGGCAAGATGTTCGAACCGTTGAAGTGACGGTGCAGGATTGGCGCAAGCGTTTCGTTGATCAGTGTCGATTTGCCCGAGCCGGAGACGCCCGTGATGCATGTGAACGCGCCGAGCGGAATATCGAGCGTTACGTTCTGAAGATTGTTGCCTCGTGCGCCTTTAAGGATCAGGTGCTTCTGCTTCTTGTCGATGATACGAGTTTTCGGTACTTCGATCGAATCCTCGCCTGTCAGATACTTTGCTGTTAATGAGTGCGGAGAGATAAAAGCATTTGAGCGGTCATGGCCATTCAAAAACAGATGTGGCTCGGCAATGGCTACGACTTCGCCGCCATACTCGCCGGCGCCCGGGCCGATATCGGCGAGCAGGTCGGC
>JANWLI010000105.1 GCA_025450975.1 Candidatus Kapaibacterium sp.
AGAAACATCTCAACGAGAAAACAAACACCGATCACCATGACGAGCGAAATAATAACAGCTTCGAGCTTCTTCATACCAAGTTTCTGCAGTGCAAGCAGGACGAAGACATCGAGCGCGGTGATCAACACACCCCACGAAAGCGGAATATCGAAAAGCAAATTGAGTGCAAGGGCTGTACCCAATACTTCCGCCAGGTCGCAGGCAATAATGGCGATCTCGCAGAGCACCCAGAGTGCGATCGACACGGGCTTTGGATAAAATTCACTGCAGGCCTGCGCAAGATCACGGCCGGCAACAATGCCAAGCCGAGCCGAAAGCGTCTGCAGCAACAAGGCCATGAGATTCGACATCGCCAGCACCCACAGCAATGTGTAGCCAAACGACGCACCGCCTTCAAGATCGGTAGCCCAGTTGCCAGGATCCATATACCCGACACTAACAAGATAGGCAGGACCGGCGAACGCAAACAAGCGCCGAAAGAAACCGACTGCCTGGTCCGCTTTGTGAACGGGAACAGACTTGTGAACTTCGGAGAGCGAGACGCGCGTGCGTTCCATGAACTACTTTGTTGCGTTAAGTGCGTCGTGCAAGAGACCTTTGACTGCGTCGATCTTGTCGCGTAGTGCGCCGAGCGAAATAGGGGTCACCGCCTTCGATGTCGGCTTCTGGTAAAATACTTCGAGCGAGTTGAGGTCGATCAGCATGTCGGTGAGCACGGTAAGCGCAGCGCGCATCTTCCCGCCCTGCTCGCCGAACTTGAATACTTCGTCCTCAACAAATTCGTCAAAAGTTTTCATACGTTCATAAACTCCCACTGGTGCTGCGGTACAAAGCCATATCTGCGCATACGATGCCGCGAGCGCTGCATCTGCGCGCTATCGACGCTCAGCGTGATCACCGAACGCGACACTGCCACAATGCTCATTGCATTGACCGTTGGCGTAACGAAGGATAGCATAAAAAGGAGAACGATCTCCCGCACGATCTTCATGAGAGAAACCAACAGCGTCAGCGCGCCTTGAACTCCGCAAATTTCTGCGTAGCTGCCAGCACCTGCTCCGGCCCGATAGCCGTCATACACTCATGCGTGTGGGTCGGACACTCATTTGAGCCATGACTCGTACAGGGGCGGCACCAGAGGCCACTTTTCTCAACGACAACTCCTAATGACTCCGGAGGAGCAAAGCCAAATTGCCGGACGGTCGGCCCAAACATAACCACAGTCGGAGTACCAAGCGCGGTGGCTATATGCACAGGAGCACTGTCATTGGCGACCAGAAATTTCGAACGCGAAATAACAGCTGCAGCCTCGGCGATCGTCGTCTTGCCGACAAGATCGAGATGCGGTCTGGTGAGAAACGGCCTAGCTTTGTCCATCGCCTGGAGATCCTGTGGACTTCCGATAAAGACAACGGTACTTCCCTCCGCCGATAGATCGTTAGCAACTGAAGCAAAATACTCCGCCGGCCAGCGCTTCGTCTTCCAGACACTTCCCGGAGCAATCGTAACGATGGGAGAGACTGCATTGCGTAATTCATCCGGCACCGTCACCGAACTGACATCAAGCTTCGGCAATGTGGCAAGATCGACGTTTGGATACAGAACCTTCAGCAGCGACACCACTCGCGCAGTGCGCTGAATGTTCGGAATAGGCTCAACCTTATCGGTCAGCGCTGTAAAATCCCCATAGCCGATCTTCATCGGTGCCGTAAGCTTTTCAAGCAGCATCCGCGTCCGTTGCGACTCATGCAGCGAAAAGACGACGTCGAACTTCAGCTTGTTGAGCTCTTCTGCTTTGCTTGTGATGGCTTGAACACCCGATTCGTCTCCATACTTATCATAGCTGATGACATGATCGACGGCAGGTGCATATTCCAGAAGCAACTTGGACTCAGGTCGCACGAGATAGGTGATCTTCGCATCAGGCTCATGTTGCCGCAACGCTTCCGCCAATGCCACTGAGAGGATGGCATCGCCGAGAAATGCGGTTTCGATGACAAGTGCGTTCATGCTAGACATTCTTCCAACGCCGATGCTGCCAAACCCATTGCTCCGGATGTTCTCGGATCGCAGTATCGAGAAGAGTCGTATGTCGCTGTGTTAACTCTCGCACAGTCTCGGGAGTATCGCCTGCGAGGTCACCGAATGGTACATCGATAAATTCGAGTGAGTACGACGAACCTTCGCGAACACATTTTGCAAACAGGAGCGGAGAACGCGTCCGCAGAGCAAGTCGCGCCGGCCCTTCGAAGGCAGAGACGTCTGTCCCAAGAAACTGAACGTGCGCACTCCCTCCGGGAGCTGCCTGATCGCCAAGGAGTGCAACATAGCCACCTTCCTGGAGCGTACGAAACATCATGCGTACGTCTGCTGAGTTGATCATCGTATTCCCCGTCCTGCGCCGCATGCGCTGCAAAAAACGCTCCGTAAAGCCAACAGGATTATTCTTGATCACGATCGAAAAGGTCTTCTCGAGATAGAGGGGGCCGGCAAGAGCCATCCACTCCCAGTTTGCAAGATGCGCAGAAACGACTACCAACCCATGCCCGTCACGAAGCAATTCGCCAAAGAGCTCGGGATTTTTGAAGGCGATGCCTGTGCGGATCTTCCGGCGTGAGGCAAACCGCAAGTAGACCATCTCGGCAAAAACGCGGCCAAGATTTGCATAACTGCCGGAAAGTAGCCGTTTGTGAAATGTGGCTGACTCGGCAGGATAGGCACGGCGAATATTCGCAAGCGTCACCTCTCGCCGGAAGCCCAGTATTCGGCCAAGCTGAGCAAGTCCGATACCAATGCCAACCAGAAGCAGGCGTATCATATGTTAGCGCAAACGAAAGGCCTCGGTGCTATACCAATTAGGTTGAGATACTTCGCCACGCACGTTCGAATGAACAAGTTGATAATTGCCGCCGCCATAGAGATCGACAAAAACGAACTCTGCCTTCGAGCCGGATGACAACTGGAAGCGGCGGGTATAGTAATTCCAAACGATATAGGGTTTCGATTCTGTCGAAAATGGCTCACCGCCGACAAACTCCGGCGCACCGTAAGCGATATAAATTCTGCCGCGCGGCGACTTCCAGCCGATCGTCTTCTGGTAGGTAAAGAGCTTGTTCGCTTCCTCGACGCGTTGCAGAAAGCTACGGAATTCGCTGAGCGGATTCATCCCCGGCTCGTCTTTCGAGCGCCAAAATTTGAAGAGCTGACGCTTTTTCTCGCCCGCATTTTGCAGTTTCTCTATCGTCTTGCGCACATCGTTCGACATGAGGTATGCTGATTGCTCGACCCGCTCTGCAAGCTCGAGATCGGAATACAGGCTGATCTCAGAAGTCTGGTAGATCGTTTCGTCGTCAGTAACGGTAGCTTGAGTGCCCGCTTCCTCGGAAACGATCATCGAGCTCTCGAAATAAAACCCCTTGCGGATGGCAGCAACAGTTGCTCCCTTGTACGTTGCGGTAATAAAAAGCGAATAGCTATCTGTCCCCAACGCCTCTATATCAAGCGAGCCTATAAATGGCGTGCTGGCAGCAAGCAAGTGAATCGTCTGCACTCTTCGGGTGACTTCTTTCTGCATGCCGTCAAGAATACGGACAAGCATCTCGACAGAATCGCCCGTCGTTGAGCGCTGCAACGGAGCGTTCAGCTCGGTGTAGAAATTCAGTGTGGTGTAATCTCCACCAAAGATCAGCGATGGATTAGGATAGAGGATATACCCCGCCCGATAAAACGGACTCTCGGTCGTTGTCGATGCCTCGAGGTGCGAACCAAGTTCGACACCACTAAACACGAACGAGTCTTGCTTTGGCACCGGAACATAGGTGAGGCGACGCAGCGTATCGATGAGTTCTTTGCCTGTGTGGTCCTTCCCGTGAAAGATCAAATACGCAACAGTGTTCTTCTTATTCGGGATGGTAAAAAGTACTTTGTCCAGGATCAGGTTAAATCCAACTGCCTTCAGCTCATCCTGCGTGCCGGTAAAGGTAGACTTTTTTGTTACGGTCTTTTGCTCGAGACGTTTATCGTCTTGCCACACTTCTGCGATGACGGGAATATCTGCTGTCCAGGTGTTCCCTTCAGGCGTATAGGAAAGCGCTCCCTGTTGGATGGCATAGGTAAGCTCGAGCGTAACCGTGTTTGGGTCGCCCACAAAACACACTGCTTCGGCTTCAATGGTACCTTGCGGACGCTGGCCGTAGACGATGCCTGCCAGCAATAGTAAACAGAGACTGATCTGGACTCTCATGACACACTACCTTGATAAAATGTATACGCCTCCGGGGCTACCGGAGGCGCTACGAAAACCGTTGACCTTTGTTACTTTACGGGAAGTTCGCTGTGATCGATACGACATGGATATCTCCGAGGTCTTTTGTCGTATTGAATGCATAGTCGATCTGCCCGAGAAAATCTTCGGATTTATACTTGAATCCGGCACCAAGGCCAAGCCCCATCTGGTCGTGGTTGAACGCATACCCTGCGCGGAACGCTACGATGTCATTCCAGATATACTCTGCACCGGCATTATACCGCTCCGGCCCATCGGAATTTGCAGAGAAATCAAGATCGATATTCAGCTTCTGATCCGGATCTTCGCCTTGGAAGATATCGGTGCCAATACCAATGCGGAATGACAGCGGAAGCGCGAAGTCGCTTGTGACAAGACGCGCATCGAGCGGCGACGACGTCGTGTTCATGCGATCGTCTTTTGCAAGGATCGAAAGCGAGTTGCCCTGGAAGCTACGATCGCCGCCAAGATTGGTCAGTGCAAGGGAGATCTTCAGCTTGTAGAAGTCCGTCTGGTAGAGTGAACCTGCATCGAAGGCGAGTCCGTCTGCGGAAAGATCGAGGATCGCATTACGCAAGTACTTCACCGTCGCACCGAAGGCAAAGCGTTCGGTCAGCGCACCGGCGATCGAGACACCGACAGAGAGATCGTTCGCGTTGAACGTACCGGCATTCGCGTCGCGCTCCGGCGCATTCGGCTCAATACCTGCTGAGCGGAGCGTGCCGTAATCGACGACCGTCAAGCCAAGACCGATACGATATTTTTCGCTGATCGGCATGACAGCGCCAACAAAATTATGGGTAATGTCGGAATGCCACTTCGTATAGCTTGCCATTGCAGAGATCCCTTGCAATCGGGCAACACCGGCCGGATTCCAGTACAGTGCCGTCACGTCGTCGGCTAAGGCACTGAACCCACCAGCCATTGCTGCCGAACGTGCGCCTACCCAGAGCTTTTGGAAACCGGCACCGCTCGACCCGATATTATCAAAGTTCTCCGTTGTTGTGCTGAGGGACTGACCAAACGCGACACCCGCGCCAAGCAGCATCCCACATGCAACTAATCGACACAACACTTTTCCGTTTTTCATTCGTCTATATAAGAGAAAACTAAGTTCTAAATGCTACTATATATGAGGCTCCCGTGCGTAAGCACAGGAGCCTTCAGAGCGAGAAAGTTATTGTCTAACGACCTGGCGATAGCCGCCAAGAACGACTGCGAATTTCACCGTCGTCTCTCCGAGCACTGCATCGCCATTCTTCGGATCTTTTGCGATCACGCGTGCGATAAGCACCTGGCTGCCAACACGCTGGCGGCCTTCGGAAAGGATGTTCCATTCTTCGGTATTGTAACGGTCCTTCAACATATCGTAGTTAAAGCCACCGTCCTCATTACGAACATAGCCGGTATGCTCGATCGTCTTGACCAGATCGCCCGAGACCGTATAGATCTCGATCGTCGCGCGGGGTGGCAGACGCGTGAAGAAGAGCTTCGCATTATCTGTACTCGACTGTCCCAAATGCGTAACGATGTACGGATTCGGTACGACCTGCACCTGATCGAGGATCTCCTGTTGAGCATAGAGGCTTTGCTTGTTGAAGTCGACAGCATCCGGCGATGTTGGAATGCGGAACTGCGCTCCCGGGAACGGCAGGCCTTTTGCCTGGCCCGTGAAGTCAACATTGAAGTTATCACCTTCAGCAAAATCCTGCGGATGCTGCTGACCCGATTGTGCGACCGTATCACCCGTGACAGACTTATCCGGGAAATCGGCAGCGTTCATGATGATCTCAGCTCCTGCTAAACGCAAGCGATGGATCGCAAAATGGAACTTGCCATTAGTTTCGGTCACACCCGGATAGTAGTAGTTACCCGAAGTCTTCATTAAGAAGATCGGTGCCGAATGCTGATCGCGGGAATCATCGACATAATGGAATGCATCGATAGTGAACTTACCCGGGATCGGGACGATCATCGTATCCGGATCCGTGAACCGCGGAAAACGAAGCGCCGGATTTTGCGCCGACGGATCGTGCTCCGTGTAGGCGCGGAAGTCGAATTCCACTGCAACGTCATTGCGTGTATCCTCACGGACAACGGCAAGCTGCTGCCCACAATGGGTATTGCTTGTAACCGTTACACGCATCGGACGCGGACGGAATTCCGTATTCGATCCCTGATCGACGATCTTATCTACGACCTGATTGGTCTTCGAGATCGTATCATACTCCGTCTCACGCATATCTTCCTGTGCACCAAACTTCACATTATAGGAAACCTGGCCGAGGCTTCCAAGATAGGAAGGGTTCGATGCATTACGACCCGTCTCGTCGAGATTGCCAAGATTGAACACAGGGTCGGTTTCGAGGGTCCGAAGCGTTCTCTGCGAGAGACGAACGATCCCCTCTTTGCCACCAGGAATACCCGTGACGCCCTTGAGCCTATACGGATCTTTCAACTGGACGAACTCGAAGTCTGCAAGCACACCAAAGGCCTGGTTGATACGCTGGTTCGGTGTGAAGTCATCGTCATCGGTAGTAAACTTACCCTTGACAAGCGAGTCTTCGCGCTGGCCGATAACATCCTGCGTAAGGCCGGTGACGAACTTATACGGCGCAGTGCTCGTACCGAAGTAACGATCGTACGTAAGGTCTAAGCCTGTCTTCGTATCCTTGACATCCATCCACATTTCCAGCGGACTCTGATCTAATGCCTGCTGGCCATACTCGAGCCAACGCGGTTGGAACGACACGAGAATTTCATCATTGGCATAGTACTGCAGGAATTTACCTGTATCGATCACTTCAAGGACTACTTCCTTGATGCCTGCTACCTGTGGCGTACCGCCCATGTCCTCACCTGCAAAACACGGCTTGTCTGCCGTCGTGATCTTCGGTGGAAGATCCGGGAAGACCGGCTTACACGGAATACCGGTAACGAAATTCTTAGGCGCTACGACTGCCGTCGCAAGCGGGCCGACATTATTGGTCGAGTCAAATTCATCGGTCGCAATAAGGAAGTAGTAGTACTTCACGTTATTGAGCAATCCTTCGTTCGAGCCAATGATACCATCTTTGTTATCATCGCCGATATCGAGGAAGGAATGCGGAACAGGATTTGGCTGCGCATTAATACGAACATTCCGGAAACCGGCAAATTGTCCGTTGTTAATAATGCTATCCTGACGGAAGTCAAAACGCGACCACGAGCCAAGTTTGATGACCGGATTCTGCCCGTCGGGGCGAATCGTCGAATCAAAATCGCTACGCGTCGTTCGATATAACTCATACGTATTGAACGCCTCCGTATTCGGACTTAACGGATCGGTCGAAAGTTCTGCAGCATCATTCCATTCGACGAGCATGGCACGGTCGAGACATGTCACGGTCATCGTTGGGATGTCCGGCGGCACCGGCGAAGCAAAGTGCTGGTGGGTCGTTGATTGAATGGTATCTTCTCCCTGAACGATCGTTTGGGATCTGCCATAACAATCGCCGCCAAACACTTCATGGGCAAATGCCATGAGCTTAAAGAGGGAGTCGATGTTCTTTGCCCGATCGGTTGTACTCGCCTGTGCGATCGCAATGCCGACGACGGTTTCGACTGTCTTCAGCGGCGGAAGCGTGAACGGTCC
>JANWLI010000106.1 GCA_025450975.1 Candidatus Kapaibacterium sp.
GAATTCCTGGGATCGAGTTGCTGGCGTTGAGAGCCTTGAACGCTCCTTCGGCCATTTGCGCTTCCGGAGATCTCGTGCCTTTAAGTTCTGAGATCAGCGCTCCTGCGCCGAGCAGATCTTCGATCGCGGGCCGCAGCGACTTATCTTCCCATTGCTCGCCACTCGAGACGACGGTGATCGTCTTGTACTTCGTGCTCAGGTAGCGTGCGATGCTTTTGTAATTACGCAGACAAGCGCAATATGTATCAGTCTGAATTCCACGTTCGGACTGATAGCCGAGATAGGTGAGTCGCGCGCCGTTTGGTGAGGGCAGGACAATGCGATCGCCTTTACGGGTTGCGCGAAATGATACTGGCGAGAGCGAATATTCCGTCGTGCTGCGTTCGATGCTTGCGGCGACGGCGCCGATCTTCTCGGCAAAATCGTTGACGGTCGGATCTTTGAAGGGGTAGGGATAGACTTCCGCGCCGCCGGAAACGGCCAGGTCGACGCAGGTCGAAAACGAGATGACGTCGACGATCACGACGGCATCGCTCGGAGCAAGTTGCTCGATACCATGGGTCCCCCACTCGCACCTGATGTCGAACTCCTGCTGGTCGTAGTACATGCCGATTGTACCGATGGCCGGACTCGAACCGGCACGGGCGTTACCGCCCAACGGATTTTAAGTCCGTTGCGTCTACCAATTCCGCCACATCGGCATGAAATTCATGAGAAATCCGCTGAGTCTATTTATTTGCAGATTGTTGCAGAGTTCTTGCTATTACATGGGTGCACTAAGAACCCATTTCCCTTAAAAACCCGCAGTAATCGGCGGTTTAACAAAACAACTGTAGTAAAATGCCGGTCGATCGACCTTTAGCAATAGCTTCAAGGAAGCGTTAGAACCTGTAGCCAAAACTAGCCGTTCCCATAAGTGGCAAAGAAAAGATAAACATCGGAAAGTTGGATTTTACTTGACTTTTACTTGACATTCTGCTATCTTTGTAGCCATTTCCTCGGCAGTTAAGCCCCGGGTATCTGACCTTTGAAGCAACTCATTCGTAAAGGGCGTTTTATGGAAAACCATTATGTCGGTAAAATTGACAACCCTTGGAAGAAAAAGACAAACGTCCTTTGGGCAGTCGAGCCAGTGGGAAAGGCGATTATCTTCGTTCATGGATTTAAAGGAGATTACGAAACATGGCGAGGCTTTCCGGAACTGCTTGCAGACGATCCTAAACTGGAAGGATGGGACGTGTTCTTTCCTGAATACGACTGGCGAAATAGGGCGCAACTTACCGGCACATCGATGTATGAGTTTCTGAAAGCCATATTTGCGTCGCCGGCATCAGTATTCACCAGCTCTAAGCCAGCACTGGAGAGAGACGATCCCACATTTAAGTACACAGAAGTCATTCTCGTGGCACACTCCCTTGGAGCAGTCGTTGTACGAGTAGCTCTCCTTACCGCGCATAAGGCTAAGGCTGGTTGGCTGGATCGAACAAAAATGGTTCTGTATGCTCCTGCACATCAGGGAGCAAACATCATCTCACTTGGCTCAGAAGCTTTGGGAGCTCTTGCCGTAATTGGCAAGATCATTCCACCGTTACTCAAGGGCTGGTTTCCTTCTCTCATTGATCTTGAGGTTTCAGGAACAACTAAATCCGAGCTGCTCAACCGTCTGGAGTCAGAGACGCAGGCGCTTCTTGATGCAGGGTCTGGTGAGTTCACTAAAGCCCGAGCTGTACTGTTTGGCGAGGATGATCGAGTAGTAGTGCCATCGCCATTTTGCGGCGATGCCATCATGGGCTCAGTGCCAGGTGTCGGCCATGGGAGCATTTGCAAGCCTACAACAACGTTCATTCGGCCGTATGAAACCTTAGTCCAAACTATATAGTAATTCTGATGAACAAGCAGGATTTCATTTCCAAAAAAAATCTGGAATTCCTTCGTTCGGAATATGGACAGAGGGAAAGCGTTGCTGAGGGCGAAGCTATACTTTCTGGACGATCCGACGAAGAAGTGGAGTTGGAAACACTTCTTCGAGACCACAAAGAAGATCACGAAGGTATTTATGGCGACGAGGTAGTCTTAAGAGATCATGTTGACGAATTCCTTGAGTATTGCGATCTGCTAGAGATAGGCTTGCAAATTGGATTTATTGGCCATGCTTTGGACCAGGAATATTTCATGACGCTACACTCCCTCCTTTCAAACCAATACGTGCGGCGCTATTATACTCAATACTACCCCACGTTTCTCACTCAAGGCCTGCACAAGCGGCTTACAAGATATTCACACGAAAGCGTTGTGCAGCCACCGTCCAGTACAGCGGCCCAAATGCATTTCTTCACTTTTCTGAATCTCACAGATCGCTTCTACAGTGACGAAGAAATTTCAAAGTTCTTATGGCTCCTTGACGATGGATACGACTATGAAGCAAATGGCCTCCCTCACTTCTTGTCAATGTTAAAAGATACTCAGCGAATGGAGCGTGATTTGGCTGAAGGAAAAAGGGGGGAGCAGATATCTGAGCTAATTGGCTTTTCCAAGTTTCTTGACTATACGATCCTCTTCGACGATTTCCTCGAATCAATTAAGGATGATCCTTTAGTTCAGAGCATGTATTACCACCACATTCGTTACTGGTATGCTGAATTAGAACCATGGGTATTTCAACTTGAGGATGAGGTTTTCAAGACGATTCAGTTCATTTGGGAATCATCAGATAAAAACTCGGAAGAAGACAGAGGCGCATCTATAACAGAACTCTCGGTTAAACGAGATAGAGTTGAACGAGCACTGGAAAACCTGAAGAGTGACAAGTACGATCAAGCATATCGAGCGTACCTCACAAATTGATATCAGAGTGCAATGGTGACCTATAAATGGTCTCAGGCGGCCCTTTGTTAGACCTTGGTAGAAAAAGAAGGATTGCGCAGAACGTTTATACAAAGCTTATCAAACGGGTAAACTTCTAACGGCTCAACTCCCCGATGACCTGAGCACTCATGGAGTTGCTCCAGTAGTGATCCAATCTTTTTCTCAATTTTAGAGATTTGAAAGTCATTTCGGATAATGACTAATAGAATATTCAAAAAGATAGCGCTTCTGGACCGGTACTCCTTATCCCGAAGATAACGCGTCATATAATTCTCGATGCTCTTTTGTATAGTTAACAATTTATCATAATTCTGCTCTTTCAGAAGCCAAAGCACTTGAAGGATGATGATCGAGATGTTGGCTCCTTTTTTATCCTGAGAAAATACTGGAACTTCGTTAAGAAATTTGTAAAGGAAGAATTCGGGCGAAGTTTTTTGACCGCTTTCCGTCGTCAGGTATTTATAATATGCATCATAGATCAGCCATTCTTCCTTGAACTGCTCCGTCGCCGAGGAGAAGAACGTTGAGTCCACTACCACCCGAAGGACGGCCCCGGCTTCGTCAAAACGGTCGCAATGCATCAAGAGAATAAAGTGGATCGACTGCGCCAGATGCCAGTTGACTCCACGAGGGGGAAAGAGTGAAAGCGCTCGTTCGATGCTGGCGAGCGCATCGTCATATTGGCGATTAAAAAGCTGTGCTTCGGCTTTTGATAGTGCACACTCACCGACCTGCGACTCTGTCGCAAGTACCGTACCTTCCAGAAATGACTCGAAGGCTTCGCAAAAATGGATCACCCGTAAATAGTGGAGGTTGATCTGTGCATAGAGAATATTAAAACGGAAATATGCGAGCTGTAATCGGTATGTTTGCGTACGTTTCCGGAGTGTGTCAAGCTCCTGCTTATAGATAGAGGACGTCTTGATAAGTTCTTCCGAGGGTTGCTTTTGTAAAGTGAAAGGGAAGGCAAGCAATTCATGCAGTTCTTCAGCCCGCAACTCATCGATATACCGTTGGACGGCTTTACGCAAGCATACGGCATAACTTTCAAACTCTTTCTTCGCCCCTTTGAACCAGTAATACTCTTTGAGCAGCCGGTAGCATTCGATCTCAATCTCAGTTACCGTGTGTAGGGAAGCTTTGGCTAACAGGCGCTTAACTTCGGCGATGGGGTAGCGCTTAACACCGAAGCTTAAGAGCATCTTGATTCCGACGAGCACTTTTTGACTCTCGATGACAAACGGCGTGTATGGGAGCTCTCTCCCGTGGTTAAAACTTGATTGGGTGAGCTCTTCCATCAGTCGCTGCTTAACGCGTGACTTCGTTATTTGATAGCGATTATCGTTAGGCGAGGCTTGATACAGATCGAGCGCGGCATCCTCATCGGTCTGGTATTTCCCATCCAAACAATTCTTGTATAGGCGATAAACAAGATCGTATGGCGCGTCAGTACTTGAAACACTTGGAGGATGCTTCAATTTTTTTGATGTGAGTACCGTGAGAATTTCCCGTATATCCTTCATGGGGGGTTGATAAGTTAACTAAATAACTGACAGCTTCTATAATGCTTTTTGGGAGCTAAACATTCAACGACCAACGACCGCAATGGGGAGTAGTGGGAGATAATATTGCGATGTTATGGTAATGAAAGCTCCACCGGTCAAGTGAGTATTTTATTCATGATACCTCGCGTATGTTTGTCGCCCGTTCAGAAAATCAAACGGTAGGAAATGACATCAACCGATCAGCATATTGCAGTCATGTTGTACCTTAACCTGGTACAGCAATTCGCACCGCCTTGTCACATGGCCGATTTGTATACGATCTACTGGGACAATAAAATTCAGATTGATAGCATCGTTGGGAATCCGTCGCTCTTAGGGCCTATCATCGTGCAGTTCGGTCCAGAAACAGGGAACGTGATAGTCGTCGATAAACAAGAAATATTCGCACCATAGGCTACGCTTTCATAGCGGGGTCTATCGGGAAGCAGATTAACACCATCATTTACGTATGATTCGTACGGCGCTTGCATTTATCAAAAACGAACTCGATGCATATATCGTCGAGCGTGAGAACGATCCGGAATCCTACCGGCCGGAAGATGTCGTCGCCCTTCAGCCGATCACGCTTCACGACGGGTCACTAAGCCCAATGGATAAACACATCATGGTTGTGCTTGTCGGTGTCAACGAAACATGTCTCGAAGGGAAGCGCCCCTACTATATTCCAACAGATGATAAGCAGTTCTATAAGCTGCATCCACCGGTCGAACTGGATCTTTTTGTCCTCTTTGCAGCCAATGAGAAGGACTATCCGCTTGCATTGCGAGACTTGTCGGATGTCGTATCGTTCTTTCAGTCAAATCCGGTATTCGACGCTCAAAAATATCCGACACTCAATGAAGACGCTAAAAAACCAGATACCATGCCCTGGCAGACGATCGAACGCCTGAGTTGCAGTATCTATAATACGACCTTTGAGCAGCTGAATAACCTCTGGGCTATGCATGGGGGGAAGTTCATGCCAAGCATCGTCTATAAGATTAGTATGCTCACCGTCTTCGAGACCAAGAGCAAGGAGAAAGTACCGAGCATTACAGAGCTGGAGTTCATCGAGAATTAATGATGGGAAACGTTAACTTTTTATATGCAAAGTTATTTGCTGTCTCGCTTGAGCAGGAGTTCTATCGCAACGGACTCTTCAAGCAGCCTGCAACGATACCTGTTCCGGATTTTCAGTTCATTCCTACTGATGAGTGTCTTGCCGTGAGCAAGCGGCTTGATATCGTTAGCAAGACCGATGAAATCAACTCTGGTTTTTTCGCTGCAGCGCGAGTACTGGGGAAGACCGCTGGAGGCGAAGATCTGCTTCGCTTCCCCCCGCGTCCCGACGATAAACTTACTTACTGGATTACGCTGGAAAACCCGCAGGCCCTCAATTTCAACAGTGTGCCTGCGGAACGCGACGCGCAAAAGATCTTCTATTTTACCAATCACCTTACCGATGCTGCGGCTCCTCGTGACCAATTACATCTAAGTATTGCAACATTGGGAGTCGATGGTGCAACAGATCGCATCCAAAAGGCAACTCCTGAGTATCATTATCATCATGCATCGGAACTTGCGACTGGATCTGCACAGGTAAAACATCTTCTCACGGGCGCGATAGCTGCTCCATATTCGCATATCAATGCGGCAGGGCAAAGCGATCTGAGCTTCGACCTGAGCCCTTTGCCACTCGGCAAATGCCTGCTACTCGTCAGCAACGTCCCGACAACAGAATTCTATTACGTTGGAGGTGCGGCTCCGTCGTCACTTTTTGGGATTGTCGAGCTTTCACTTGCAAGCACCCTCGAGGAGAGTTATCGCATCGTTGAGAGCGACAGGTCATTGACGGCAATTCGGCCGAACTATCGAATCCATTTCATCAAGCGGAAGACAAAGTGGCGCTACACGTTTCATTTGCAGCCGTTCAGTCCGCTCTCCGTTGAAATACAGAAGCGTACTGGTGCGGCCAGAGCGGATTTTCTGAGCCGTCTGAATATCGTCACGAACGATACGGCGATCAAGTTTTCGCAGGTCAGCGCCACCGACACAGATATCGTTTGTCAATCGGATAGCGAGGTGGCGCTCCAGGAAGCGTACATATCTTCCAGTGAACCGCACCCGCTGAAGATGGAGCTATTCAAATTGATAGGAGATCCGGGCGTGGAGGCAGTTCGGTCGTACCTCGCCTACCCTTCGACAAACCTTATCGACGCGCGTGTCGCGCCATCGATTTACTCAGATATTTTGATCACTTTATAACACTAACGAATATGGCAGTATTAAAATTATCAACACCCGGCGTGTATGTGCAGGAGATCTCCTCCATGCCGCCCTCGGTTGCCGAGGTAGAAACGGCAATACCGGCATTTATTGGTTATACGGAGAAGGCAAAACGTCTTGTCGACGGCGATTTAATTAAGATCCCAACCAAGATCAATAATCTCACAGAGTTCGAACTCTATTTTGGTGGGGCTGCAAAAGAGACGAATGATAGTATCACGATTACCGTGATTGATGATGGAAGTGGGCAGTATGAATTATCGCTTACTCCCGTTCCTGCAAAGCGCTCCAAGTATAATCTCTACTACTCAATGAAGCATTTTTATGACAATGGGGGGGGCACGTGTTATGTCGTTTCAGCGGGGTTGCATGCCGATGGTGATGTATCGAGTGTCAAACTCATTGATGCGCTTGTCTTAGTCCAAGATATTGATGAGGTAACACTGTTAGTCGTACCTGAGGCTGCGCAATCAGGTACCGACACCACCTATGGAGCAATTACCCAGGCAATGATCCAGCAGGCGTACGATACAAAAGATCGCTTTGCTCTTATCGATCCGTATCAGGTAACAATGAAAAACACAGGTGCGCCATCTGGGAACATAGGTGCAGATGTCGATTTCATAAGAAAGTGGACGAAGGGAGTCAACGAAAATCGCTATGCTGCAGCCTACTATCCGAATCTGATAACGACTTACGAGTATGCATATGATTTTGATAATCTTACGCTCGATTCGTATACCTGGACAGGTACAGGTACCGCTCCTGCTGCTACCGACGATAAATTGAGCGATGTTGGGGCAGGGTCGGCACTGTATGTAAAGATCAAATCAGAGTTGGCCAAACAATTCGTTACGCTCCCGCCTTCTCCGGCCATGGCAGGTATTTATACTAAGACTGATTTGAATAAAGGCGTCTGGAAAGCTCCTGCAAACGAAACCGTATCGTCAGTAGTGGAGCCAAATATTTGGATTTCCAGCCGCGAGCAGGAAAGCCTAAATATCGACCCCGTGTCTGGGAAATCGATCAATGTAATCCGGACATTTCCCGGCTTTGGCACGCTCGTCTGGGGTGCACGTACGCTTAATGGCAACGACAATGAATGGCGCTATATCAGTGTCCGCCGATTCTTCAACATGGTGGAAGAATCGATCAAAAAATCAAGCCAGTGGGCGGTCTTCGAACCGAATACGATCAATACGTGGATCAAGATGAAGTCGATGATCGAAAACTATCTGCTGCTGAAGTGGAGGGAAGGCGCATTGGCCGGAGCAACACCGGAGCAGGCGTATTATGTGAATGTCGGTCTCGGTACGACGATGACGGCACTCGATGTTCTCGAAGGAAGATTGAATGTCGAGATCGGCATGGCGGTCGCCCGTCCGGCGGAATTTATCGTGCTGAAGTTCACGCAACTGATGCAGCAATCCTAAACCATATTTTTTTAACTTACTTTTACGAGCACTATGCCATCCTATCCTTTACCAGTATTTCGTTTTAAGGTAACGTGGAACAACCTTGATATCGGCTTTTCCGATGTGACCGGACTTTCCCGAGAACTGCAGTCGATCGAATATCGTGATGGGCTCATGACCGGGACTACATTGCCGTTGCGGCGGCCGGGCTTAGCGAAAGCAGGCAACATTACCCTCAAACAGGGAATCGTCGAAGACAATAATGATCTCTATGACTGGTTCAACAACAACGGCGCGCCGAATGTCGAGCGTCGCGATGTTGTGATCAGCCTGCTTAATGACGAAGGAGATATCGTCATGTATTGGGAGATCTCACAGGCGTGGCCGGTAAAATGTGAGGGCCCGGGCCTCAAAGCGACTGGTAATGAGATCGCGATCCAGACGCTTGAGTTGGTTCACGAAGGCATAGCGACCAAGATCCCCTAATCGATGGCTTCGTACTATCCACCGACTTCGTTTCACTTTAAGGTCGAATTTCTTGGCGTCGATGGTATGAATAGCGATACCGAACATCGATTTCAGGAAGTGACGGGCTTGAGTTATGAGATCGAAACCGAAGAACTGCGCGAAGGTGGGGAGAATCGCTTCTCCTATAAATTGCCTAAGCGCACGAAGTATCCGAATCTCATTCTCAAACGCGGGCTCTTAAGCGATACAGCCTTGCTTGCCTGGTTTAAGTCGGCGGCTAACACCTATTATGCGGTCGTGGTCTATGACTTCAAACCGGCCGATATCCTCATCACGTTACTGGATGAGTCGGATCAGCCGGTTGCGATCTGGAATGTGGTGCAGGCATATCCGCTCAAGTGTGCTACGTCGGACTTCAAGTCGACCGACAATTCGATCGTCGTGGAAACGGTGGAGTTCGCCTATCAATATTTCGAACGAAAGCTATAACGAATGCCGGTACAGATCAATGAAATTATCGTCAGGGTAACCGTCGACGAACAAGCGGCACCGGCCGCGCAGGTTACGGATGCCCTTGCGTCATCCGACGATGCTACGAGCGAAGCATTGCTCGAAGCAGTATTAGAAATTATTCGCGAAAAAGCAGAACGATAAGATGGATACGCAAAGCCTGGCAAAGTTGCCGTTCAATCTGAAGATCATTCAGACGGATAAGGATGGGGTGCCGAAACTCGCTGTCCCCTTTATTGCAATGTTCAACCCGGAACAGTTTGCGATCACGGAAACGGTGAATTGGCAAGAAGACCCCCCACCGGGGAAAGATGGCAAGGATTTAACTTTTCTGAAAATTCAACCTCGCGAGTTTACTCTGGAATTTACTTTGGATGGCACTGGAGTAAACACGAATGGAGTGAAGGTCCCGGTGACTGCCCAGGTAGTGCTGTTTCGTAAGGCTACCACAACGATAGAACCCGAAACGCATCGCTCTCCGTATCTCCTGGTCCAGTATGGGACATTTATCTGTAACTGCATTCTCAAATCGAGCACGGTGACTTACACCATGTTCGACATGTTCGGTCTGCCGATTCGGGCAAAGATCTCGGCAAGTTTTATTGAGAGTACCAACAGTAAGCTCAATAGTATTATGAGCATGCTGTCATCTCCCGATCTGACACATTATGTGGGGGTCAAGGATAGGGATATACTACCATTGCTAACCTATCGAGTCTATAAGGATCAGCACTATTATCTTCAAGTAGCAAAAGTTAACAAGCTTAAGAATTTTCGCTCTTTGACACCAGGGACGATGCTCATCTTTCCTCCTCTAGCTAAGAAGTAAATCATCATGAGTTTACTACCAGGGTCGATAGCAGCAACCGATGTAGTCAGCATCTCGGTACTCATAGATGGCGAGCCCATGAGTACGGAGATCTCGCTGATGCAGATGAGCATACATAAGGTGTTCAACAAGGTCGCTTCGGCCAAGATGGTAATGCTAGATGGTTCAATTGCCGATCGTGAATTTGCCATCAGCAATGAAGACACATTCCAGCCGGGAAAGGAAATCATCGTACAATTGGGCTATCATGGAGAGGTCGAGATCGTCTTCGAAGGTATTATAGTCAAGCACTCGATAAAAGTACGAAAAACCGGTAGCTCGTACCTCATCGTGGAGGCAAAGGACAAGGCAGTCGAACTTACACGCGCGCGCAAAAGCGCATACTATATTAACATGACTGACAGCGATGTCATCGAGCAACTTGCCGCATCGTTCGTGCCTGACATCGAGTCGATATCGTTTTCCCATAAGCAGCTCGTCCAATTTGATACGACCTCATGGGATTTCATTTGCTTGCGCGCCGAAGCGAATGGTATGCTTGTCCTTACCGATGACGGAGTGCTGTCGGTCAAAACTCCTGCCACCGACGGAGAGTCGGTACTGACTGCCACCTTGGGTGACAACATTTTCGAATTTGAAGCTGAAATGGATGCTCGCAGACAGATCCAGGAAGTAACGAGCCATTCATGGGATTATACACAGCAGGCACTTGAAGAATCCGATCCCGGCGAAGGATCATTTACCGAGAATGGGGATCTTGCATCGGAGGATCTCGCAGCGGTGCTTGCAACAGAGGTTTCGCTCAGTCACTCCGGCCATTTGACTACCGAACAATTACAGAATTGGGCCGATGCGTATGCACTTCGGAGCAAGCTGTCCAAGGCTGTTGGACGTGTCCGTGTACAAGGTACAGCAGCAGTAAAACCGGGCGCGATGATCACCCTCGATGGAGTCGGTGACCGATTCAACGGAGATGTCTTTGTCACGGGTGTACTTCATATCTATGATGGAGACTGGAAATCCGATATCCAGTTTGGCTGGAAAGAAGAGTGGTTCTGTTCAAAAGAGGATATCACTCCCAGGCCAGCATCGGGTTTACTGGCGGGGGTGAATGGTTTACAAATTGGTGTCGTCCTTGATCTCGACGACACAGAAGATGGTGGCCAGTATCGAGTGAAGGTACATGTTCCGACCATTACTTCCGGCAATGAAGGCATCTGGGCGCGTGTGGCAACGCTTGATGCAGGGCCGGAGCGTGGCGTGTACTTCCGGCCGCAAGTCAATGACGAAGTGCTCCTGGGATTTCTTAATGACGATCCTCGTGAGCCGGTCATCCTCGGCTGCCTCCACAGCAAGGATACCAATAAGTCCCCTTTACCTGAGCAGGAAGGCACCGACCAATATGGTATTGTCACCAAGGAAAAATTGAAGCTGATCTTTGACGACACGAATAAGACAATGAGTCTCATTGTCCCTGCCGGTGCCGGTGAAAAATCGATCGTCATTAATACGACATCCGGAGCGCTGGAGCTCAAGGATGAGAATCAGAACTCGATCAAGCTTGCTGCAGACGGGATTACGATCCAAGCTGGGGCGGGCAATGTCACGATCAAGGGCGTACAGGTACTGATCAATTAATAGAGCAATGCCACTTGCAGCACGCGTTGGGGACAATCATGTATGTCCGATGGCAAATCCGAATGGCAGCCCGCATACGGGTGGTCCGGTCATGCCGGCAGGTGTGCCGACCGTACTTATCGGCGGGCAACCAGCAGCGGTGGTCGGGTCGCAATGTGTCTGTGTCGGGCCACCGGATTCGATCATCAAAGGCTCTGCAACCGTCATGATCGGTGGGCAGCTTGCTGCACGCATGGGAGATCAAACAGCACATGGCGGCAGCATTGTTGCCGGGTGTGCTACTGTCATCATCGGGGGATAATCATAACAAACTACCGCTATGGCTATTAGTAATAAGGTCGACCGTTCGTTCCTGGGCACAGGATGGGGTTTCCCTCCTACCTTTCGAAGAGAATGGTATGGTGTCGAAATGCTCGTCAACGAAGAGGACGTTCGCAGCAGCATCTATATCATCTTGAGCACGATCACTGGCGAGCGCGTCATGCAGCCGACCTTCGGTGCGAATCTCCAACCGTATGTCTTCGAGCCGATGAACGCTCCGACGATCGCCCTGATCGAGAAGATCGTTCGCGAAGCGCTCATCTACCATGAGCCACGCATCATCGTCAATACGCTGGTTTCGACACCGAAGCAGCAAGAAGGGATTCTCGAGATCGACATCCAATACACGATCATCGAGACCAATACGAGATACAACTATGTCTACCCGTTCTATCTGGCCGAAGCAACCAATATCGATACATGAAACCATGCACTTGCAATCGTGAGATTCGTCGAGATGGGTCGGGGCAACTGAGTCGCTACCTGAAGGCGCTCGATCCAACCTATGCGCCGATCGACGGGCGCAGCCTCGAAGACATTCTGGTCTTTATCAAGCGCTACGCCAATCAGATTCGCTTCTATGATATTCCGGGAAGCATGGAAGCCGATCATGTGTCGCCCGCGTTGGCCAAGAAAATCAGTTGGCGGGAGTTCTTCCGGCGTGATATGGCTGTGATTGCCGCAACGATCTCCGTCGTCGATAGCGGAGAACTGCGCCAGGAATATGATGAGCTCCGTGTGCATCTCGATGCCCATCCGACTCGGAGTGCTTTTTTTCATCTCTTCGATCCGATCCTTGGCATGATGCGTCAGATCGATCGGTGGTATACCTTGGCAATTCCCGAGAACCCACTTCGCAAAGATCTCGAGCTTGCGATCGCTTCCAGCCTGGCCCCGCAGGTAGCGACCATGCTTCAGTACGAAGCGGGGTATCAGTTTATCGATCCCCAGCATCCGCTCGATCTTGATCTGACCGGTCTTCTCAATGAAAATCTCTGGGGAGTCAATGCGACCGTCACACCGGATGCGACGATCTTCGTTGGTGGCACGAATGAAGACAAGATTCGACATGCGGCACTCTATGTCGATGATATCTTTCATGCATTTTACCATCTTGTCGATACACTTGTCAATGTAAAGGCAGAATTATATATGCAGGTTGCGCTGGAGACCTACCCCGCGCATCAGCCACATATGGCGCTCTTCATCGCATTCCTGCAGCTCTTCCAGATCGCGCAGAAGCAAATGAACGATCTTACCGGGCGCATGCTCGATTATTATTACACGGACATCCTGCACCTCACGTCTAAAGCGTCCGTGCCGGATCGTGTACACATGGTCTTCGAGCTCGCCAAGGATGTCACCCAATATGCAGTTACCTCCGGTACAGAGCTTAAAGGAGGCAAGGACGCTTCGGGTGCCGAGCAGTTCTACAAGACCGAGGAAGAATTGGTCGTCAATCAGGCGAAGGTCAAAGAGCTGAAGAATATCTTCATCCAAAAGGGAACAGAAGAGAATACGTCGATCGTCAATTCGATCTTCGCCCGCCCGATCGCCAATTCACTCGATGGGCAGGGTACGGCGATCACCGATCCCAGCGGGAAGTGGTTCACCTTCGGTAAAGGCGAACGCGTGTGCACGTCACCGAAAAATCTGGGTGATGAGATCGAGCTTGTCAGGGAGGCTCTTACGCGCACTGACCCGACGCAGATCGGCTTTGCGATGGCTTCGCCTCAGTTGCTGCTCCAGGGTGGGAATCGATTGATCGAAGTGAAGTTTCCGCAGGGCTCCGGAGTAGAGCGCCTTTTCGGGCAGACCACCCTGGCCGACGGAGATGATGAGGATAGGAAAACGACTATGCTTATCCCGCCGACCGTCGAATTCTGGCTTACGGGGGCAGATGGATGGGTGAAGATCGCGCAGCCACCCATGCAGCAGGGAAATATTCTAAAATTCCTTGCGGACATAGCAAAGGGCGTTTTCAATCAGACTGCATCCCCGGACAAAATAGAATGGTATTTTTTACCTGATACCCAGAAACTGGGGATTTATCTACCAATCGGTATACAGGAAATCGTTGGCTATGACGCAGCACTGCATACGGAGTACTCATTGGCAACAACGAAGCCGGTAGTGGCTGTCGTGATCAAATCAGAAGTACAACTCACTGGCGAAGTGTATGAGTCGTTGAAGCTCTCTGACATAGGTCTTCGCGTGAAAGTGGGCTCTCTCCCAGTACTGCCACACGTGAAGACAGCGGATGGAGACCAGAATCGCACGCAATTATACTATGATGGCCTCAAGGCACTGATAGTGCAAAACGAGGAAGGAGTATTAGACTCGACGAAGCCATTCGATCCATTCACACCCTACCCCATGGATGGGAAGCCGTTTTACATAGGAGGGGACGAACTATTTAATAAGCCCTATAGTACGGCCAGTGATATGCTCTCTGTTCATATTAGACTGACGGTGGAAAACCCACAAGCTCCTCCATTCACTTTTGAACCCGAAGTGCTCGCTAGCAGACAATGGTTGCCACTAAATACAACTAACGATGCGGGTATCAGTTGGGGGCCATCATTTACACGTGACCAACTTGCACATAATATCTTGGCCCGCGGCTCAAATGCAAATGCCGTAGTACTTTCTCGTTTGCCGATCACCTCACCCATTGAATATTCCTGGCGAGAGCCTAAAGGGTTTTTGCGAGTGATTCTTCAAAACAGCGGCACCATCGGCGCAACACTGGAAACTCGGCAAAATCTTGCTGTCAATCTCGAAGTCCAGGAGATATCGGTCAACTATGATTCGCATCTTCCCAAGCTCGAAGCAGGCATCGACCAATTCTTTCACATTTATCCGTTCGGTGTTGCAGAAGTTCGACTTTCGCCGAGAAAGGTTGTCGACCGCTCTCCAAGCAGTGAAAAAACATTTTGCGACTATTACGACGAGCTTCGTACTAATGCAGCCAAAACCGATATCGAAGATCTGCTCATCGATGCAAAAGGCAAGCTGCTGCCGCAATTTGCTTACACAACCTCTACAGCATCGACAACAGATAAAGATGCCAGCTCAGCGATCTACACAGTCAAAGGGCTCGGCGATAAGCTCCAGGGTACAGTAAACCAGTACTGGGGGACGACTCAAGAAGAAGGCTTGCTCTATATCGGTATTGAAAAACTTGTGCCGCTGCAGTCACTGTCGTTGCTGTTCCAGTTTGCCGAAGGGAGTGCTGCCGATGAGGACAACGATCCTCCGGTGATCCATTGGTCCTATCTGGTGGGCAATGAATGGCGGCCGCTTCCCGATGAGAATCTCGATTCGGATGGGACATATGGATTCCAGACAACGGGTATTGTCAAGATCAGTGTGCCCGAAGATGCCGATACCAGTCACTCGATCATTACCGACGAGCTGCATTGGTTCTGCATGAGCGTTACCGAACACGCCGACCGTATTCCGATGCTCATCAATGTGGTTACCCAGGCAGTGGTAGCCCAGTTCGACGATCGTGGCAATGCAAGCTCGCATTTCGATGCGGCGCTGCCTGCATCGAGTATTGGTAAACTGGCTGTGCCTGTTGCGCAAGTTGGCAAGGTCCAGCAGCCGTTTGCATCGTTTGACGG
Source organism: Candidatus Kapaibacterium sp. (assembly GCA_025450975.1). Taxonomy (GTDB): domain Bacteria; phylum Bacteroidota; class Ignavibacteria; order Palsa-1295; family Palsa-1295; genus JANWLI01. The sequence goes on from JANWLI010000106.1 coordinate 15,506, forward strand.
TAAACATGCGGAGATCGGGAAAGAATATTATACGCGTGTAAGCGAGCGGCTCCGCCATAAAGACCGGGCGATCAATGCCTGGGATTATGAGCACATCGTTCTCGATCGTTTCCCGCAGATCTACAAGGTCAAAGCGATCACGCATACCGATCCGAACTGTCTGTGCCGCACCGCAAGTGCTAAGTATGTTACCGATGTCACTAAACGCTGCTGTGGTCCGCAAGTAGCTCCGGGTCATGTGTTGGTGGTTCCGATCGCCGATCTGAAGAACCGCAATGGCGCAAACCCACTTCAGCCGAAGACGAGCAGACGGCTCTTGCTCGAGATCGAAGACTATCTGAGGTTGCGGATCTCGCCGTTTGTGAAGGTCCATGCGAAGAATCCTCTCTATGAAGAGGTACTCGTCAGCTTCAAGGTGCAGTTCTATGACGGACGGGACAAAGGATTCTACCTCAAACAATTGAACGATGAGATCGTGGAGTTCCTGACGCCCTGGGCATTCAATGCGACTGCCGATGTAGAGTTCGGACAAAAGATCTATGCTTCGAAGATCATCAACTTCATCGAGGAGCGTGCGTATGTCGATTTCATCACTGATTTCGTCATGTACGTCTGCCACGATTGCTGCTGCACACCAGCGAAGAAAAAAAGTCAGGATTATAGAAAGGATGCGTCTGCCCGGGCATTGGAAGACAATATGGCTCTTCGTAAAGGCACATCCTGGGAGCAGGTATCGGCATCGACCTCCTCCTCCGCATGTATGGAGGGCTGTGACGACATGGAAGCGTTGCTCTCCCAGGAGGGACGTCAGGGAGAAATTATTGCAAAGCCCTGCTCGTCGCGTGGTATCCTCGTATCTGCTTCCAAACATATTATCGAGATCTATGAAGCGCCCGAAGAGCCTTCGGTGTGTAAAGAGCGGACAGTACCAGTAGACAAAGCTGCTCCTAAACCAGATCAAGATGTGTCAGAGAGATTCAGGGAACCTGCGGGCCAAGAATCAGGGACCGTCATTGACCGCATGCCAATACCGGTCGAACCTGAACGCGAGAAGCCGGTATTACCGGCGCGTCCGGACTCAGGGACCGTCATTGACCGCGTACCAATACCGGTCGAACCTGAACGCGAGAAGCCGGTATTACCGGCGCGTCCGGACTCAGGGACCGTCATTGACCGCATGCCAATACCAGTCGAACCTGAACTCGAGAAGCCAGTACAACCGGCGCGTCCAGAATCAGGCACCATCATTAACCGCATATCAAGACCGGTCGAACCTGAAAGCGAAACGAGAAGAATAAAGCGTATAGCGACGAAAACAGTAAAGAGAAAAACTCCGCCGACTCCGCGCACACGTAAAACCAAGTAGCACGAATCGAAAGTACAGTTATGTCAGAATCAGTGACACTTATAAAAGCGAATCCGTTGCTGCCAGCTGAGGATTATGTTGCGCTGCGCAAACAAGGAATCGGCTCGATACAACGGCTGGGCAATGCTATCTGGACCGAATACAACAATTCCGATCCTGGCATAACCATTCTTGAGGCGGTGAGTTACGCGATTACCGATCTGGCATATCGCACCGAATTTGAGATCAAAGATCTGCTGACTCCGCAGAACCTCACCGACGATACCTGGAAGCAGATCTTCTATACAGCGCGGAAGATCCTGCACAACAGCCCACTTACGATAAGCGACTATCGCAAGTTGCTCATCGACGTCACGGGGGTTCGTAATGCCTGGGTCGAACCAAGTAAAGACTACGAGGTGCCGGTATGGATCGATTACAATTACTGGGAGGTGCCGAAGGAAGACGACTGTGGCTGCGGTGACACCTACGACACGGTATGCTATGGAAGGCTCGGGTTTGATCCACTGTCAAATGATCAGCGCAAACTACAAGAAAAAGAGCAACTGAAGAAGCTCGATGCACAGAGGACATCGCTTAGTACAAATGTAGAGAAGAAAACGAAAACAGTAGAAAAGCTAACCGAGCAACATCGAATTGCTCAGGACGATGCAGCCAGGTCCCTTATCCAGGTCGAGATAGATCTTGAGGCAAAGAAGATCGAATCGCTGCGCCAGCGAATTGGGAAACTGGATGCGTTTAAGGCAGCGGTAACGACTTCGCGGCATATCGAATCCAAGATCGTCGAGTTTGAAGGCCTGTACAACGTGATGATCGAATACGAAGAAAACGTACTCGAAGAAGGCCAGCGTGAATCGGTTCGCCAGCATGTGATCGAACGATTGTACGAGAATCGAAATCTCTCAGAAGATTTTTTGAGTGTCAATGCAGTCGA
>JANWLI010000107.1 GCA_025450975.1 Candidatus Kapaibacterium sp.
ACGATACGGTCCAGATGCGGAACATGATCATTGCCGGAACACGTCAGGGCAGAACCTATCGCGTCAATTCGGGCAATAGCTTCGATGTCGCAACATGGTTTGGGAAAGCTGCTCATGGTAATCGCGCTTACATTCAGCCTGCAGAAGTACAGCTTGAAAATCCTTTCAACCAAACGAATCCAAACTGGACTCCGAAGGCAGGTTCTCCGGCAGCAACCGGTGCTTCCTTCACGAGCACGAATCTTACCGATCAGTTTTTCACGCAAACGACGTATGTTGGCGCTTTTGATCCGAACGCTCCCCGTTGGGATGCAGGCTGGACCGAATATGATCCGGTCAATGCGATCTATGTCGGTACACTTACAAGCGTCGCAACCGAAGTGAGCTTCCCCAATACGATTTCAGGTGCACAGCGCGACACGACGGTCGTCCTGATCCGTAATACTGGCTATGGCCCCTTGACAATAAGTGCGATCGATATTGTGGGAAGCCAGGAGTTTTCAACGCAATTTGTTACGCTTCCACTAACGCTGGTCGGCAAAGAAACGCGCAGCATTGCGATCCGTTATTCACCCACGAATAATGGTGCTGACTCTGCAGTGATGACGATCACAGCTGCCAATGGGCAGTCATTCCAGGTGAAGCTTAAGGGTGCAGGAGTTCAGCTTTCTCCGAAGCTCGTGATCTTTCCGGCGAGCGGCAAAGTGAATTTCGGACTCGTTGCAAATGGTGAATCTGTCGATAACAATATTCTCGAACTTTCGAATACCGGAACGGCAGATCTTACCCTGAGTGGTTTTTCGATCGGCGGAGCAAACGCATCGGACTTCGTCATCGTTGGCGGCGGATCGAATACCACGCTTGCTCCGGCAGGCAAGCAGAAAGTAAACATTCGCTTCCAGCCGTCAAGCATTGGCGATAAGACGGCGACGCTTACCTTCACGCATAACGACGGTGCGACGACATCGCCAAAGCAGATCACACTGATCGGCAAGGGTATCAACCCATTCGTTGGCGATATCCTCAAAGATAGCATTGCCGGAAACGTGACGCTGACAAACGATCGTACGTATCTCATTCGCGGATTTGTATATGTCGTTAACGGCGCAACGTTAAACATCGAGCCGGGCACAGTGCTTTACGGAGAGAAGTCGACAAAAGGAACGCTCATCATCGAGCGTGGCGGCAAGATCGTTGCCGATGGTTCAGAATGTCACCCGATCGTCATGACCAGCCAGGAGCCTGTTGGCCAGCGCAGTAATGGCGATTGGGGTGGGCTCATCGTTTGCGGGCGTGCTCCTATCAATGTCAACAACACGCTGAATGGTGGGCAGATCGTAGGTGGCGAAGCGCAGATCGAAGGCGGTCCGCGCTCGAAGTACGGCGGTAATGACCCGAACGACAATAGCGGTATCCTTCGCTATGTGCGTATCGAGTTCTCGGGTATTCCGCTTTCGCCGAATAACGAAACGAACAGCTTAACGATGGGTGGTGTCGGCAGTGGCACGATCATCGATCATGTGCAGACGAGCTTCGGTGGCGACGATGCCTTCGAATGGTTCGGCGGTACGGTCAATGCGAAACATCTTGTCAGCCTTGGCACGATCGACGACGTCTTCGATACGGATTTCGGCTGGAGCGGCAATGTACAGTTCGCTGTGAACCTCAGCGATCCGAACATCGCAGATGTTTCGCTTTCGAACGGGTTTGAATCCGATAACAACAATCCGGCAACATTTGGACAGCCGCGTACGAAAGGTGTGTTCTCGAACGTTACGCTCGTCGGACCACTTTCCCAGCCGACCGGAACAGCAAATGCGCTTTATGGCAATGCGCTTCACATTCGTCGTAACACGCAGCTCAATATCTTCAACTCGATCTTCATGGGATTCCCAGGCGGCATTCTCATGGATGGCTCGGGTGTGACTAACGGTGCGACAAACGACACGGTCAAGATCAATAACAACATTCTCGCCGGTATTCCTGCCGGTAAAGAATTCAAGACGAACTCGGGCAATGCGTTCAACACGCAGGCTTGGTTCGAGACAGTGTCGCATGCAAACCGCAAACTCACAACGAGCGCGGAAGTAATGCTCGAGAATCCATTTGCACTGACAACTCCTGACTGGAAGCCGAAAGCCGGTTCACCGGCAGAAAGCGGCGCTGCGTTTGCCGATACTAAATTGCAGGATCCGTTCTTCACGCCGACGAACTATGTCGGTGCATTCGATCCGGCAGCTGCTCGCTGGGATGCATGCTGGTCGAACTACGATCCGAAGAATACGATCTACGCTCCGAAGGCAGAGCTTGGTTTGACTTCCGTCGACTTCGGACAAGTCATCATCGGTTCTTCGAAAGAGCAGACTGCGACCGCCGTCATTAAGAACACGGGCACGCTCACAATGCGTGTGACAGAGCTTCGCATTGAAGGCACTAATGCTTCGGACTTCAGCGTCGTTGGCCCGACAGTACCGCTCACGGTATTGGCAGGTGAATCGCGCGACGTGCAGTTGAAATTCACTCCGGGTGCCGTCGGTGCTCGTAGTGCATCGCTCATTATCACGCATAATGCATCGACGGAAGGTACTTCGACACTGACTGTTGCTCTTGCAGGTGAAGGTATGCCTAGCGGTAGTGTTCGTGGCAGCCGCAGCGCTTCCGGAGTCGTGCTTGCGCAGAGCGTACCGAATCCGTCGAAAGATCGTGCAACGATCGCCTTCGAACTTCCGAAGCAGATGCAGGTAACGCTTGAGCTTGTCGATGTGACGGGCCGCGTCGTTGCATCGCTTGCCAATGGCATGCTCGGAGCCGGTGACCATACCGTTGCCGTGCAGACAAGCAGCTTGCCGGAAGGCCTGTATGTCTACCGCCTGACTGCTGGTACTGAGTCGCTTGTCAAGAGTCTGATCGTCCTCCACTAATTACAGAATGGAGATAGAAGCCTCTGCGGGAGTAATTCTGCAGGGGCTTTTTCCATATTGTTACCGGAATATTACCTACGTTAATTCTTAACAAAGACATAATTTAATCATAACAGTCTCGTGTCCTCGAATAGGCATCTTTGCAGGCCAAACCACGTAATTAGACCTAATGAAAAATCTATTATCTCTATTCTTACTATTAATTATTATTGGCTATTCTCCCAGTGTCCGTTCCGCAGTAGGAGAGCTTGCTAAAGTTACCGGCGTCGTTATCGACGCAAAGACCGGCGAACGCCTTCCAGGTGTGATCGTTGCCGTCGAAGGCACAAAGAAAGGTGCCAAGACGAATGTCAATGGCCAGTTTACCTTACGTATCGAACCGGGCAGTTACGACCTAAAGGTCAGCTTCATCGGCTATCAGACGAAGATCGTTTCCAACACGGAGCTCAAAGCCGGCGAAACGCGCTCGGTGGAGATCTCGCTCGAGCAACAGGCGATCACGGGCCAGGAAGTCGTTGTGACGACGAGCATGGAGTCCGAAACGCAGACAGCGCAGCTGCTTGCCAGAAAGAAAGCAGCGTCGATGAACGATGTGATGAGCGCCGAGCAGATCAAGCGTTCGCCCGATGCAACATCGAGCGATGCGATCAGGAGAATATCGGGAGTCTCGATCGTCGATAATAAGTTTGTGCAGATTCGTGGTACAAGCGAGCGTTATAATAATGCGCTGCTTAACGGCACGGCGCTCTCAAGCACAGAGCCGGATAAGAAAGCATTCTCATTCGATCTTCTCCCGTCAAATCTAATTGATAATACGATCGTCAGCAAGACGTTTACGCCTGATCTTCCGGCAAACTTCTCCGGCGGACTTGTGCAGGTTAATACGATCAACTTCCCGGCAAAGTTTAATGCGAAGATCTCCGTCGGCAGTGGCTTCAACACGGCATCGACCGGAGAGAACTTCGTAACCTATCAGACCGGTAGCACAGATTGGCTCGGGTATGATGACGGTACACGCGCACTTCCTTCGTCATTCCCGCAGACGAATATCCGCGGCGACCAGGCGATCACCGAGGAAAAGTTAACGGAGTACACGAAGCTCTTCAATAATACATGGGCGACGAAGAACACGACCGGCGGACCGAATACTAACTTTTCGATCTCGCTCGGCGATGCAGTACAGGTGTTTGAGGATAACGAGATCGGTTATATCGGCTCGTTCTCGTATCGTAGCGGGTTCGAGCATACAGATATCGTTCGTAACTCGTATAATCTGAAGTCGACCGAGCCCGTTGCTGCCGAACGCAGCGGAGCCCGCGACGTACGTAGCATCACGCTTGGCGGACTTGCAAATCTTACCTATAAGTTCTCGCCATCGGATATCATCAGCTTTAAGAATATTTACAATCAGACGGCCGACGATCAGGTCATCCAGCTTGCGGGCTACGATGCGGGCACGACGTTTGACGATAAGCAGACGAGCTTCCGTTACATGGAGCGTTCACTGTATTCCGGTCAGCTCGTCGGCGAGCACTCGCTTGAGTCACTCGCAAAACTGCGTCTCGACTGGCGCCGTGCGCTCTCGACATCTACGCGCGAAGAGCCGGATCTTCGCCGGTATGTGTACTTCCGTCCGCACGACGATGCGACGCAGCCATATCGCATGGCGATCTCCTCCGGTGCGAACTCATTCTACGGCGGTCGCGTCTTTTCTACCATGGATGAGTCGAGCCACGAAGGTGCGCTCGATGCAACGCTGCCGGCACTCGAAGGCAAGCTCAAGGTCGGCGGCCTCATGAACTCGCGCGTTCGTGATTTCTCGGCTCGTGTACTTGCGATGACGTTGGTAAATCCGGCAAACCAAGGCATCACGCTGCTTGGTCCGGACTCGATCTTCGCCCCGGAGAATATTGGACCGCAAGGCTTCATGATGGATGAACTTACCGACGGTAGCGATCGCTACGATGCCAGCGAGAATGTTAGTGCAGCCTATGCTATGATCGATGCTCCGCTCTTCACAGAAGACCTTCGCTTCATCGGCGGTGTTCGTTACGAACGTTCGTCGCAGAAGTTGAACTCGACGTATAAAGGCGGCGGCGATGTTCATTATGGCAGAGTAGCTAATGACATCCTCCCGTCGCTGGGTCTTGTCTATACGCTTAGCGACAAGATGAACCTTCGGTTTGCGACGTCCCAGACCGTGTCGCGTCCGGAGTTTCGCGAGATCGCGCCGTTCGCCTTCTACGACTTCGAGATCAACTCGATCATTCAGGGAGATACGAGCATCGAGCGATCCCTCATTCGTAACCTCGACTTCAGGTACGAGTTCTACCCGACTGCTGGCGAGCTCATTTCCTTCAGCCTCTTCCATAAGCAGTTCGGCCTTAACGGTTTCTATGGCCGTGGCGACGATGCCTCCTTCGAAGGCGGGGCGATCGAAGCGACGAACGAAGGCTCGAACAGCGTTCGTAGTTGGAAGAACGCTAGCAAGCCGGCGATCAATTACGGCTTCGAGCTGGAAGTCCGCAAGAACCTTGACTTCATCTCAAGCGCCCTCTCCGATTTCATCGTCTCGGGTAACTACTCGTACATCATCTCCGAAGTCGATGTCAAAGACCTGACGCAGGGCCAGCAGGAGACGCGGCCCATGCAGGGACAGTCGCCATATACCCTGAACCTTGGCCTGCTCTATACGCAGCAGGATTGGGGCACGTCGGTCAGCCTGCTCTACAATACGTTCGGCAAACGTATCGCAGAGGTCAATACTGATAAGGGTGACATCTACGAGTACTCTCGTAACGTTATCGATCTTACCGTTAGCCAGACGCTCTTCGAAGACTTCGAGCTGAAGTTCAGCATCAAGGACCTCCTGGCCGAGCCGCAGTACTTCGCCGGTGAGGACTTCGATGCTAGCTCGGCGGGCAACTTCGACGTCTTCCAGCCGGCTGAGGGCCAGTTGAAGAACCTCTTCGAGCGATCGAATAATCGGGGCACGTCCTACTCATTATCCTTAGCAGTTAAGCTGTAATCAAAATAAATCGAAAGAGCGTTATATGTCCTTTCAAACCGTAACTACTATGCACCGTTATCGCTTGTTAACCTATCTCCTCCTCGCAGTTGTCGCCATTGGTTGTGGGGGCAAGAAGGATGAAGCTGCTACTCCGGAGACTGTCACCATCAAGGGCTCCGACACCATGGTCCAGCTTGGGCAGCGGTGGGCCGAGAGCTACATGAAGGCCGACTCGGCGATCCGCATCCAGGTCACCGGCGGCGGCTCGGGTACCGGGATCAGTGCGCTGATCAACGGGACGACCGACATCTGCATGGCGAGCCGTCCGATGAAGGATAAGGAAAAGGAGCAGCTCAAAGAGAAGTACCAGTCGGCCGGCGTCGAGATCACCGTCGCCAAGGACGGCCTGACGATCTTCCTCAACCAGGCAAACCCAATCACCGAACTTACCATGGAGCAGATCAAAGCGATCTACACCGGCAAGATCACCAACTGGAAGGACGTCGGCGGCGGCAATGCGCAGATCATCCTTTACGGCCGCGAGAATTCATCGGGCACCTATGCCTTCCTCAAGGAGCATGCGCTCAACAATGAGGACTTCGCTAACGAGATGCAGGCCCTTCCCGGGACGGCAGCCGTCGTCAATGCAGTCAAGAGCGATCCGAATGGCATCGGCTTCGGCGGCGTCGGATATGCCGAAGGCTTGAAGGAGGCAGCTATCAAAAAGGATGCTGCCACTGCCGGATTGTTGCCAACGAAAGAGAATATCGATAACAATTCGTACCCATTAAGCCGCCCCCTCTACTTATACATGCGCAAAACTCCAGAAGGCAAGGCGAAGGCATTTGTCGACTGGGTCCTCGGCGCCGAGGGTCAGGAAGTGGTGTCGAAGGAAGGGTTCTTTCCGGTAAGGTAGTTTTATCCATCCCGGCTGAACAAAAGGGAGTGGGCACCAGCAAACCGGTGCCCACTTGTATCATTTACTTACAGCAGCTGTCGGAACAGCTACCACAGGAACTACCACAACAGCTTGAGCAATCGCTGCATGCGCAGGCGGCGGCTTTGGGTGTCGTCGTTGTCGGTTTGATGCTTGCAAACACCGTACCTACGGCCAGAAGGCCCAGTAAGGTTGCGAGATAAAGCTTGGTTCTCATTTGTATTTCCTTTCAATGTTTGTTATTATCTGGTTCATCTATATATATAGATGAGAGCATGACCGTAACGGTCCGCGTGTGATCTTGAAGGAAATTTCTTAGATGCGCAATACGCACACTAATAGATATAGGGGACCCGTATTAATGATAGGTTGATCCTTAGCAACTACGTGGAGTATTTGGGCATGATGCTTAACCGGGACCGTCATTACATAGACATCCGGATCAACGGGAGATCTCGTATCGAGCTTTGCTTTCGTTGGTTCAACTTTGCAAAGATCCTGCGAGCAGATCGGGCAGCGGGTATCCGTTTGATCGCAGTGACTCTGCGGCTTGGGCTCCTGGCAGCAGGAGGGCTCTTCCGCCTCTGCTTTGCAAAAAGCCATTGGGGCAACCGTGAATATGCTCGAGGCAAATACGAGAAGAGAGATGATGCTTCGTGTTAACCCGGTAAGCATATTCGTGTTAAGTGCTGTCCGGCTATACCCAAAAGGCATGCCACGATCGGGTTACGGATATTAAGGATAGCTAGCAGGCAAT
>JANWLI010000108.1 GCA_025450975.1 Candidatus Kapaibacterium sp.
CTTGGCAGCGGTGATGCTGCTGTTGGTCAGGTTGAGTGTTGCTGTCGGCCCGTTCGGGTTGGTGATCGTGATCATGCCATCGCCATTAGGGAGCGACTTGATTCCGCCGCCGGATGGTGCTGCCCAGGCGATGTTGCCGCCTGTGAAGGTGAGCACGTTGCCGTTCGATGCGCCTGCCGTGTTGAGCTTTGCAAGTGTTACTGCGCCGTCGAAGATCTTTGGCGTTGTGATCGAACCGTCGACGATCTTTACACTGGTCACAGCATTGGCTGCGATCTCGTCTGTATTGACTGCATTGTTGTCAATGTTTGCATTCTTGACTGCATCCGGTGCAAGGCTGAGGGTTGCTGTCGGTCCGTTCGGGCTGGAGATCTGGATCGAGCCGTCTGTCGACTGCACACCCTGAATGCCTGTGCCGCCGCCACCTGATGAGCTGATGGTGAACGTGGTACCAACGTTGGTGATCGTCGTTCCGCCGCTGCCCTGTAAGGTGATCGCGCCCTGTTGGCCATTGATGTTCGCAACACCTGCACCACCGCCGCCACCGGAAATAGTGATCGTGTTCCCGTTCTTAGAAACGGTCGTGCCGTTCGCGCCTTCGAGTTCGACCTGGCCTGTGAGGCCGTTGAGTTTGGTGACTGCTGCATCTGCACTGACAGCATTTGCCATCATTGCATACGGAGCGCCGGTGAGCGTTGTGCGCGGGCTCATCTCGGCGCCGCCATCAAGGGTGATGCCGAGCCAGTAGAGTTTATCGAACGTCACGGAGGGGGAGAATGACGTCTGTGTGCCGAGGATAACGGAGAAAACTCCGCTGTTGAAATCCGAGGTGAATGTTTCGGTGTGAAGCGCTGCACCGCCTGCGGGTACATCGTAAAGCTTCACGGTAACCGAATGCGAACCGGTGACCGGCTGGTTAGTGCCGTCAACGACCATGCCCTGATAGGAGATGGTTTTCGGCATCTGCGCGAAAATGTTCGTCGCGAATGCCATGAGTGCGATAAGGTAGCGTGTACGTATTGATTTCATTTTGTGTTTGTGTATAAAAGTTGTCCTTGCCGGTATGCCCTCTACAGTGATGCTCGGTTGAACTCCCTCTTCGACATATAGTGGTCCGAACGTCTCTGCGTATTATTGGGCAGAGGAGTCCGACACGGACTGGTATTAAAAGAAAATTTTTGGACCTGCTGGTGTGATGCAGCGCAAATTGCCATCAGGTCCTGCTTGTTGTTGTTCTTGCAATTCTTATTTCCGATCGGCGATGACTTCGAACTTTGCTCCGCATTCGGTGCAGTGAAGTGCAAGGTGATCGGCGCTCTTCGTGCCACAGTCGACACATTCCTTATGGAGCTTCGAACCGCAGAGCAGACAATATTTACTGTTTCCTTCATTATATGCCTTGCATCCAAAGCACCTGATCAGACTGCCTGCTTGTTTCGTGTCCATATGTTCATCAATTCCTGACATCTAAAAAAATCATATGACCAATTTAAGGGAAAGCGACCAATTTTTCCGGTCCGGGCGGCCAAAGTTGTAATTTTTTTTGCATTTTTTCCTAAAAAAGTGTTGTGCAGAGCCATTTCGATGATCGAGTTCGTAATTTTCCGTTAGAATGAGCCAGCCAACCCGGGCTTTAGCCGATTTTCTCAATCATGGCATCCTACCGTTTGTCGGCAGGGAGCAGGAATGCGCCCGATTACTGGCTTTTTGGCGCGCTACGACGGATGCGAACGGCTTACGGGCGGCGCTGATATCAGGCGAGGCAGGCATCGGCAAGAGCCGTCTTATAGAAGAGGTTGTCCCGGAAATTCTTAGCGGAGGGGGGGCCATCATCCATACAAAGCTCTACCAGGAGTCGGCAACGACGCTCGTCCCCTTACTTGCAAAGTCGGTTTGGCACTCGGTTGCCGGTCGCGAGCTGCTGAAGGTTGAGCCGGAGGCAAATTTTGAATCGCTGAATGCTGCGCTCAGGCGCATCGCCAGTTTGCGGCCGACGACGATCGTCATCGAAGATATCCAGCATATGCAGAGCGGCTCGAGCCGAGAACTTGCGAACCTGCTCGAATCGCTTTCGCATGAGACGCTCTCGCTTGTGGTGACGATGCGGCCATCGGCTGCAGTTGCACGCAGTGTGATCGAACAATATCTTACTGAAGAGATCGCGCTTGAAGGACTCAAGCCGGAAGCATTTGTTGGCGTATGTGCGCAGCTCTTCGAAGGGAAGGTGGAGACGGGCGTTGTCGAAGCACTTGAGCAGGCATCGCTTGGTAATGCGCTTGCCGTTCGGTCCGCGCTGCGGGGAGCGTTGAAAACAGGATTTCTCGATCGCAGAGACGGCGCAGTGTGGAAGATGTCTGTTCCGCGCGATGCATTCTTCCGTCACCTCGAAAACAATGTACGCTCGCTTTCGGAAGGGATGGCATCGCATTTAGATGAAGCAGAACGCGTGGCCTGCGAATCACTTGCAATTCTCGGCGAGCTTTTTTCTGTCGAAGCGGCAGAGTTGCTATTGCCGAATGCGAGTGCAATGCTCGATCGCCTGCGCTTCAAGGGCATGATCACGACAAGCGCATCTGCGCATGCGCCACTTGCCGGGAAGGCGAGTTCGTATCCGCTGCTTGCCTTTAGTCATTCGCTGCTGCATAAATATTTTTACGATCACACGCATCTATGGGGCGATGAGATCGTCCGGCTACTTGGCGAAGAGCAGATGTCTATTTATGGTATCGCACCATACTTACTGCTTGAGCAGAAAGAGATCAGTGCGGAAGTACCGAGTGAGCAACTCTTCAAGTTGCTCAAGTCGATGGTCACACTCGTTTCGAAACTTGACAACAGTTCGGATTGGGAGCTGGGCTTCCTCGTTCACGACATGTTAACGAAGCTTTTCGATAAATATCGGAGCCGACTCTCTCAGGGCGAAGATCGTGAACTCGAGTTTGAAGTGCTCCGCTCACGGCTTACATTGTTGCGCCGCTCCATTCCGCACCCGCAGTACAAGCCGTTGCTCGACCGGATCGTAGAGCTTTCGCAAGATGTGAAGACGACTGCCGATGCGGAACGCCGGCTCGCAGCTTCGATGTGCGAGTACTGGTACTGGCGCAGGATGGAGAACGCGGACACGGTGATCCCCGAACTGCGGATGACGATCGACGAGATCGCCTGCGCATTTCCGGATGTCGTGCTCACGCGGCCATATCGCATCCTGATGACGTATCTCGCACAGTATGCGTCGGAGATGGGATCGCAGGAAGAAGCGCTTGAAGTCGAACGCCGGACAAACGTAATGCTTGCTCATCCTGACTGCACGGAAGCGATCCGGAAGTTCGTGCTTGGTTATGTGTATCCGGAATTCTTAAGCCTCTTCAGCACGCGCGCCGAACTTGAAGAGCGGCTTCGCCTGGCGGAGCGTATCGAAGGGATGGACGATTATCTGAAGGCATCGCTCCTGACATCGAAGACAGATTTGCTGCTCGATACCGGACATCTGAGCGATGCTGCGCGCGTCCTCGATACGTCGATGATCCTTTTCCGTGAGCATGGATTTCGCTATTCGCTCTACAGCGCGAATATTAAGAAGCTGACGGTCGCCGTCCTGCTTGGCAAGGTTATCGATGGGATCGTAGAGGAAGCAAAACCACTGATCTCGCTGCTTCCGGTGGCGGCGTTGATCGACGAAGGTGCGCGGCGTATCATTGCGCAACGCTTTGTGCCGACTGCGTTGCATGTTGGGCGTGACGATGTTGCAAGTGATATTGTGCGCAACGTTATGCCTGCTGCGCAACCGGCGAATGCAGAACATATTCTGCTGCTTGCGTTGCGGACGAACGAGCCGGTTGAAACGATACTGAAGAGCACGCCGAGCGACAAGCGGTATGCAAATGTGTTTGCTGCTCTGCGATCGGGTTCGCGCGAAGATATTTTACAGAGTACCGCAGAGATCCTTTCAGTAGAGATACTTCGGCTTAACGATATTCTTGGTATTGCACTTGCGATCGAGATATCGCGAGCACATTCGATCGATCATGGCGACCAGATCCCGCAAGCTATTACGAATGCACTGACGTGGCTTCATGAGCGCGACCTTGCAGTTATCATGACGGCATTCCTCGAGCGCTATGGCGATCTCATCGCAGAGAAAGAAGTGAAGTCGTGGAAGCAGAAGATCGCGAAGCTGAAGAAAAAGGGAAGTGAGCCGTCGGCAGGGTCGGGCAAGATCGTTATCTCCATGCTGGGGACGATCGAGTATCGCCTGCCCGATGGACAGGTGGAGCGCATTCGCGGCGCGCGGCTGCGTTCGGTGCTTGGTGTGATGACGGCGAACCTCATGTTGAGCGAGCCGTTAAGTCATAAAGCGTTTTGTGCTGTTGCTGCCGGCGAGAAAGAAGACTTTGAACTTGCACGCAAGACGGTGAACATGGCCGTCGCCGGATTGCGCGACGATCTTGGTGCCGAGGCCATCCTGACTTCGGGCGATACGCCGATGCTCAATCTTGATCGCGTGCAGATCGATCTGCTCGAAGCAAGCGATTTGCTCGACGATGCGACGAAACATCTGCGCCGCGGCTCGATCATGAAGGCGCTCGCAGATCTGACCGTCGTGTTACAGAATGCGCTTGGGAAGGTGCCATTCCCTACATTATATGATAACCTGTTCGAGGCCTTGCGCGACGATTTCGACGCCCGCCTGCGCAAAACGACGCTCGATCTGGCCCGCCGCCTGCTATCGGAGGGCGATACGCCGTCGGCGATCGTCCGTTTACGCCGCTTTTTCGATGTTATTCAGGACGACGACGAAGTCGCCGACCTCCTGCGCGACGCCCTCATCCAACAAGGCCAATCCGGCGAAGCCGAGCGGATCAGGATGCGGGCGACGGAAGTTGTAAAGTAAGCGAAAATCACGTTCAGGTAGGGGCACTCCATGGAGTGCCCCACCCGGAAATACGCAAATGCCTGTGGTGTCCGGCCAACCTGCCCGAGAAATTTCGGTAGCTCCGTGGTGGGGCACTGCATGCAGTGCCCCTACCTGTTTGGTTTTGTGGGGGGCCGCTTTAGGGCCTTCGGAAGTCCTTAAACAGGCGGTTTCTTGCGGTTCCAGATGAACCTCTTTCTCTCGGATAGCGTTATGCACGCTCTTTTCCTGCTCCGGGACATCTCGGGGCTATTTCGCGGGAATCCGCAGTATCCAAAGGAAGCATGACAAAACGTTACGAATCGACATATATTCTGGGCGCAACCCTTGCCGAAGAAACGGCACTGGCATTAGTAGCTAAACTCGAAGAGACCGTCCGCAAAGCGGGTGGCACTGTTATCGAGACCGAGGTCTGGGGCGTGCGCAAGCTTGCCTACATGATCAAGAAGCAGACAAGCGCCCGTTATTACTCCATCCATTTCACCGCACCCGGCGATGTGATCGCCAAGCTCGAGCGCCAGTATCACCTCGAAGACGAAGTGATGCGCTGGCTTACGCTCGAAATGGATGAGACCAATTTCGAAGGCCGCGTCGCAATGAAAAAGCGTGGTGAAGAAGTTGAAGCTCGCCGTGCAGCTGTCGCAAAAGAAGCTGCAAGCAATCCGCAATAATTTTTTGTAGAGAAGGCAACAGGACTCCCGTCGCATGGCTTACTACAAGATGCCCGAGGTGAACACGGTGCTGATCGCCGGAAACCTGACCAAGGATCCGACGCTCCGTAGAACTTCGAACGGAATACCAGTTGCTAACTTTTGTATCGCATCGAACCGGAAATACCGCGATGCGAACAACCAATGGGCTGAAGACGTCTGCTATGTAGGCGTCGTTGCCTGGGCCAAGCTCGCCGAGAGCTGCATGGAGCGCCTTCATAAAGGAAGCGCCATCCTTGTCGACGGTGAGTTGCAGAGCAGGACGCTCTACGGTGACGATGGAATGACGCGATCGGTCGTCGAGATCAAGGCGCACCGGATCCAATTCCTGAACCGTGCCGAACATGGTGAAGAGCATCTCAATGGATCGACCGTGCGTGTCGTGCCAGAGTGCCCGACGCCCGGCGATATCGAGGACCGCGTCCCTGCCGATGTGCTCGGCGCGCAACACTAACAATTTTATACTGGAGAATTCTATGCAAGTCGTTTTACGTCAGGATGTTGAAAAGCTTGGTGATGCCGGTTCGGTCGTCACAGTAAAAGATGGGTACGCGAGAAACTTCCTCGTACCGCGTAAGCTCGCTTATGTAGCTACTGCCGGCGCACTCAAGCGCATCGAGCAGGAGATGAAGCAGCTTGCCAAGAAGATGGACGTCGAGAAGATGGAGCTTTCAAAGGTAGCCGAGAAGATCGCGCTGCTGACAGTTACCATTCCGATGAAGGTCGGCGAAGAAGAAAAGCTCTACGGTTCGGTCACGGCACCGATGATCGCAGAGAGCCTTGGCAATCAGGGCTACGCAGTCGATCGCCGCAACATCGTTATTAACGATGCGATCCGTACGCTTGGCCAGCATGAGATCGCCATCAAGTTCAAGCATGGCGTCACGGCGAATGTCAAAGTTAATGTCATTGCCGAGTAATTGATTATTCTGAAGAAAGAGGCGGGCTCCAAGCTCGCCTTTTTCGTTTTATGACCAACGTAACGTTTATCCGCCCGTGTTTTTCTCTTGCCGAGCTGCCGAAAGACGGGCTCGCAGAAGTCGC
>JANWLI010000109.1 GCA_025450975.1 Candidatus Kapaibacterium sp.
CACTCTCTATATATCGCGCAGCCTATATCGAAGGAGCAACTTTTGCCGAAGCACAGGCTCGTTATCTGTCTTCGCTCACTGCTGACGAAGGCCTGCTTATCATGAATGCAAATAACCGTGCGATCAAGCAGTGCGGCGCCGAGCTATTCCGCAAAGAGATCGAGGATGCGGGAGAGTTGCAGCGTGCCGTGCGCAAACAAACTGAGAAACTTGCGATTTCCTATCATACGCAGATCGATCCGTCGCCAGTCAACTTGTTTATCATCGACGATGGCAAGCGCTACAAGGTTGAGCACGATGATACTTCCGGCTTTCGCTTTGATGCGAAGCAGATCAGTACGGAAGAGCTGTATCGCGTCGTTGAGGAAACGCCGGAGCGGGTCAGTCCGAATGTTGTGATACGTCCGCTCTTTCAGGATACGGTACTGCCGACGATCTCTTACATTGCAGGTCCCGGCGAGATCGCGTACTTCGCGCAGCTTTCTTCTGCTTACGAGTGGGCCGGCATTCCGATGCCGCTTGTTGCTCCGCGATATTCTGCGACGATCGTCGAAGAGAAGACGAAGAAAGTTATTGCTAAGGCCGGCACAGATACGCAAACTTTTATCGAGGACGGGCAAAAGCTGATCGCTGCGCTCACGACAACCGCCGACGAAGAAGTGATCGGCGCAAGGTTCGATGAAGTTGCTGCGCGAATCGAAGGCGAGATCGAGTCACTGCGGGAAACAGTAACACGGGCTGACGGTTCTCTCGACGGAGCGCTAACCGGACTTAAAGGAAAGCTCCTTGCTCCGGTGAAGGACCTGCGCAGCAAAACGCTGGCTGCCGAACGGAAGAAATCTGCGACGATCCGTACGCAACTCGAGCGGGCACTGACTTCCCTCCTTCCAGATGGATCGTTGCAGGAGCGAAAGATCGGCCTGCTTTATTTTGTCAATAAGTATGGCCCGGGATTTATTGATGGGCTTAAGGAGCAGATCCTTCAAGCCAACCTCAATGGAGAACACCATTTGCAGGAAATCAGCGATATTTTAGTATCGGCTGAACTTCCGCCCATGAAATCACGTTAAATACGCGCTTAAAAAATGCACCCGTAGCTCAATGGATAGAGCATCTGACTACGGATCAGAAGGTTTGGGGTTCGAGTCCCTACGGGTGTACTAAGTTATTGTAAATCAACCGCTTCAACGAAGCGGTTTTTTTATTATTAGCCTCACCACCATGTTTAAGCGTTATATTTGAAGCAGCGAAATTTGCCATAGTTCGAAGACAGATTTCATGAAGACCGCTTCTGACGAGTTATTCCAGCTGGTACACTCCCTTTCGAGTTCGGAGAAGCGTCATTATATGATCCGCTCAAAACGGAACGTCTCGGACCGGGCGCAGGCAAAAGAGATCATCTATAGTGCCATCGAAGACCAGCAGACCTATAACGAAGCGGCGATCAAGGCGAAGTTAAAGCGGAAAGATCTTGCGTCCTTCCCTGCCGTTAAAAAAGAACTCTACGAAGATATTGTCGATTCGCTCCGCGTCTATCATGCCAAGCGAACACCTGCGAGCGAGCTAAACGCCCTCATGGAGAACGCATACCTGCTTTTTCATAAGGGACTTTTCGCTGCCGCCGAGAAGCGGCTCGCCAGGGCACGGAAGATCGCCACAGACTATCTTCTCTATTCCCGGTTACTGGAAATCAACTCGCTTGAGCGATCGATATACTCTGAGACAGTGTCCGCCGGGCTTGCGGATAAACTGCGCGAGCGGTACGAAGAGCATAAGCGGCTGCTGGCGATCATGACCAATATTAATGATTATACGGAGATCTACAATCAGGTACTGCTGCTTGTCAAGCGCGAGCGAGTGCTGCGGACTCCGGAGCAAGTTAAAGAGCTTGACCGGCTCATGAAGTCGACGCTGTTGCGGGATGAAACGCGTGCACTATCGTTCAATGCACAGCTTATCTACCTGACGACGCACATGTTCAGTGCCTTCCTTAGGGAAGAGTACGATCGCGCATATCAGTTGACAAAGAAACAATTGCACTATTGGGAGCGGTATCCGCATCTTATCGAATCGAACGCAACGCGGTACATTCAGGGCGTAAACAACCTGATGAATATCGCTTCGAAGATCAACGATTATTCAGATATTCCCAACTATGTTAAGCGGCTGAAGAAGATCAATCCGTCGAGCGAGTATGTCCGGGCGATCCTGCTAGATAATATCCATTCGATCGAGCACGGCCTGGCCCTCGGGACAGGCGATATCGATCGGGCGAAAAAGATCATTCTCGATGGCGAGAAGATCTTTGATCAATATGGGCAATGGCTCAATGAAGTGAGAATCCTTCTTTTTCAGCTCAATGGCGCGATCACATTTTTTATTGCAGGTGATTATGAGCGAGCGATCCATTACATCCAGGAAGCGATGACGCATAGCCAGATGGAACTGCGCCAAGATCTACAATCATTTGCCAGACTGTTGTTATTGCTTGTTCACTATGAGCTGCGCAATAATAAGCTGCTTCAATATATTCTCCGGTCGACGAAGCGCTACCTGAAGGCGCATGATCAGAATTTTAAGTTCGAACAGATCCTCGTCGCATCACTGAAGCGACTCTCCTCAGCCCGGAATGCAGCCGAAGAACAGAAGGAGCTGCTGAAGCTAAAGAATCAAGTGATCGGCTTACTCTCGGATCCGTACGAAAGCCGGGCCTTGCACTCGTTCGATTTTCTCGTTTGGATCGAAAGCAAGCTCGAGGGGCGTCCTCTACACGAGGTTTGGGGCCCTCCCCGACCCGCCGAAAAAGCGGCATAGAATATCACATCTGATATAGTAGCGAAATAGAAATCGGCATTTTTATATTTTTTGATGATTTTAACCAAGAAATAAAAAAATATTTCTTAATCTTAGAGTTGCACCTGTTTGTCGTATATTCGCATCCTCTATATGGGTACCAGCATCCTTCTGCGGAAGTAGCCACACTTTCAAAAACTCATTGTTATGTCGAAAAAACTATTAGTAGCCTTTTTCTGTGTTTTGTTAGCCGCAAGTGGATATGCCCAGCAGCGGTCGATCGGCGGGGATGCATTGGTCCTCGATAACAATGTCGGCAAGCAGATCACGATTAAGGCGCCTCCAGGGCTGCCCAATAGTTATACGTGGATCCTGCCACTGTTTCCACCGCCGGCGAATTCTGCTTTTTCCGAGGCTGGAACACTGACCGGACAGATGCTCCGCTGGGACAACACCCTCGGGTATTGGGTCGCAACGAGCGCACTGTTTGCAGGTGGAAACACGGCCGGGAGCTTTGTCGGTATCGGCACCACGACTCCCGCGCGCTTACTTGATATCGGAGGAACAAGCGGTACGCCTAATGTTCGTGTCCAGTCGTTGGGTGGTACAACCAATTGGGCCTTGCCCGTCAACGGAAGCGACGGCTTTGTTTTTGCAAATGCATCCGGAGACCTCCTTAAGCGCAATCCGCAAAGTGTGTTCGGACAATTTGCCTGGATGACGGGCGGGAATGCCAATCCCGGATCAAGTATTTTCGGAACGACGACAGACCACGCCCTTGATATACGTACGAATGGCATAACCCGTATGATGTTATCCGCAGGCGGCGATATTACTGTGCAGCCGGGCGAAGGCAGCAATGTGATCCTCAATAACATTGTCACCGATAATGCTTCAACGCAATTTTTGACCGTCGATGCATCAAACCATGTTCGTCTTCGCGCGTTAAGCTCGATCCTCGATGTGGCGGCAAACGAAGGGCTTGTCTACGACAGTCCGAATATCAAACTTGGGGGTACGAACGCATCGGTTAATCCGTTGCTTGTCGACCGGTTTGTAAACCTTTCCAATAATTCGCTTACCTTTACGTACGGTGGTGAAGGGATCGTCGCTACGTTTGAAGGAGCATCCGGAAGTGTCGGTATTGGTACGACCCCTTCATCCTTCCGCCTTGAAGTTGCCGGCAACGTCGGTCCTGCTGTTGATAACAGCTACGATCTCGGCTCGAACACGATGCGCTGGCGCGATATTTTCGTCGGCCCTTCAAGCTTACATATCGGTAACGGCTCCGGCGACCAGACAACACTGAGCTACACGAATAATGGTGATGAAAAGAAGTTTAATGTGGACCCGGATGACGACAACGACATTCAGTTAACTGTCGATGGAATGGGAAATCTTGAATTCACCGGTGCACTTGAACCGAATGGTTCGGCCGGTACTTCAGGACAGTATCTGCGTTCCTCCGGAGCAAACGCATCACCTGTATGGGAAAGCATCACCGATGCTGCCTGGGGTATTTCCGGAAATAGTGGGACGGATTCCTCTACGCAGTTTATCGGTACCTCCGATGATATGGACCTCGTTATTCGCACGAACGACATTCCCCGCGCAAAATTCCGCAGCTCAACGTTTGATGACGATTCTGGTGCGTTTGAACCGTACGTCGACGATGCTTATACGCTCGGATCGCCAACCCGCCGCTGGAGAGACCTGTACCTCGGACCGTCGAGCATCCGCATGGGAAGCTTCATCAATTCGGCAAAAGGCGGGCAATCCCCCCAAACACTAGACGAAGTTACGATAAGCTATGCGAACGGCACGCTTATCATCGATAAGCCGCTCGGCAGCACCGGAAGCAAGGTGCCGAACAACTCGGACATTTTTACCCTCGGTACCCCGACAAGCCGTTGGAAAGATCTCTATCTCGGACCAAGCAGCCTACATATAGGCGACGACACCGCAGAGGCGAAGATCTCTTTCGAGCCTTCCGTAGGCCAGCTTCGTATTAATACGAATGGCATCGGACCAACAGAAGTGACAATGTATGGTAACGGCAACGTTGCGATCGCCAACCTCAGTGCAGGTGGTTTGCTCAAGGCTGCTGCAGGCACTGGTATTATTAGCGTTGCAAGCGGCGGAAGCGACTTTGAAGCACCGTTGACATTTAACAACGGACTTACGAGAACAACGAACACCGTAACGCTCGGCGGTCCGCTGACGGCAAGCACGAACATTGCGCTTTCCGGATTTAACCACACGTTCAGTGGTATGGGAAGAGTTGGTATCGGGACGATCACACCTGCCAACAAATTTTCTGTTGGTGCCGCTTCGCAATTCCAGATCGATAGCTTCGGCACGATCGCTGCAGCGACGGGCATCACCTCTTCCGGTTCGATCCAGTTTACCAGCTTAGCATCCGGAATAGTTAAATCGACTTCCGGAGTTCTTGGTATTGCAACTGCAGGGACGGACTATGAGTCGGCACTTACCTTTGGTAATGGCTTGACACGCACATCGAATGCGATCGCCCTGGGCGGGACGCTAAGTCAGGCAACAAGCATCGGACTTAATAGCTTTAACTTCAGCTTTACCGGTACCGGTAACGTCGGCATTGGTGATGCTTCGCCGGCTTCGCTCTTTACCGTTGGTTCGGGGGACCTCTTCCAGGTCGATGCATCTGGTAATCTTGCACGTATTAACGATGTCGGGTACAACTGGCCCGATAGCAATAGCAGCGGCGTGCTGACTAACGACGGATCGGGCAACTTGTCCTGGTCTTCTGTGAGTGCGAGTGTCTCTTCGATCAATGGCGAGAGCGGGACGTCGCAGACATTTACAACGTCCGCAACAGGTACGGACTTCACGATCACGAGTAGTTCGAACGTTCACACGTTCAATCTGCCCGATGCATCGGATAGCTCACGCGGTGTTGTTTCGATGGGTAACCAGACGTTCGCCGGTGAGAAGACCTTTACCCAGATCGCTCGCTTTGATGAAGGCATGACCGTTAATAATGGCATGAGCCTCCATCTGAAGGAGAATATGGATAACGGTGACGACTCGCTTTCGCTGACTGCCTATTCACTCGATGAGTCGTACTCACTTGATTTCCCACCGGCTCCGGGGCAGACGGGCGAAGTCCTGACCTACGACGGTGAAGGCGGACTTTACTGGTCGACGCCGAGCACAGCTGCTGCTGGAAATGACAATGCGGTACAGTATAACGATAGCGGTGCATTTGCCGGATCGGATAACTTTACCTATGATGGCACGACGCTTGGCGTACTTTCGACGGGATCTGCAATGAACGCAGAGACGAACTCGACGACTGACGAGGAATACGCGATCCGCGGAAATGCGAATACGAATTCAGCGAATCAAGTCATTGGTGTCTGGGGTGATGCAACGGATAACAACAGTGCCAATACCGGAACGATCGGCGTCCTGGCAACCGGCAACGGCAACACCGGTGCAACAGAGACGAACGTCGCAGCACAGGTCAATGATGGCGAACTCACGATGGGCCGTACGACAGAGACAACTGGGCTTACCACGTCTTTGGGTAGCATTGCACTTGCCGAGGGCGCGACTGGCGGAACAGCATATTCTGCTGAAGGCCCTAGCGGTGTCGTTGAGGTTACCGGGCTCAGTGTTGCAGTCGCTAATACGCAGCCAGAATCGGCAGGCATACTGGTTGTTCCCAATCGTTATGTGAATGCTTCGAGTATTATCCTGGTCACAGTATTCGATGCGACAGCCGCTGCAGGAGCAAATGAGTTCTCGTTCTCAACTCAGGTTCGGGCTCGCGATAACGATTCGTTCGATGTAACTGTCAACGTCATCAAAAACGGTGGGACAGTAAGAACGCTGACCGGATATAAGCTCGGATACATGATCCTCAATCCGTCAAAGTAACAATTAGGATCACTTCTTTTCTAACGAAAGGCCCGGAATCTTCGGGCCTTTTTGTTAATACCAGAAAAAAAACAATTTCTTAAGTGCTTATTCTAAAGAGATGCGCAGGCCCGTTTTCGTTATAGACCGGGATCTAAGGATTGGAAGGATTGAAGGATGAGGGAGCCACTTCTGACCCTCACTCCGGCCCTCTCCCTATAAAGGAGAGGTTTGGTTTTCGCTTAGTACCTCTCCTTTACAGGGAGAGGGGGCGGCAAAATAATGTAAAAATAACGGTGACAAATTACCAATATTTATGTTAAGTGGCTGTCCACGGACGAAATCGTCCACTCCCCGGACTCTGCTTCAAATTACGATGACACAACCAAGCTACGATATAGACGAAGTTAGTAAACGATTATTAATTGCGCTGCAAAAGTGCGGCAGGCATAAGACGTTTACGGAGATCCTCGAAGAAGGCGAACTGACGAATAACCAGCAGGACGATCTCGCCACCAAACTCGAAGAGTTGGGACTGATCGAGTCGGTCACCTTCAAGCTGCCGTTCGAGATCCGTGCCGAGTTATCGATGGCCGGCGAACTCTTCGTCGATTCATTCCGCAAAGTAGAAAAACGCAAGCCTGCTCCCGTGGCGCCTGCTAAACCGCGCAGAAAGAATGCCAAGCCCGCGCTCGAAGAAGTCGAAGACGATCTGTAGAACACCCTTCGGAGTTGTCATTTAAACTGACAATGCATGTCTATTACGGGCCTGGAATTTCCGGGCCCGTTTTTGTTTCGGTATATTTGCCCCTGACAAATGCCCCAGGGATCACTGCCTATCACTATCGGAATTACCGGTCACCGCGATATTCGCCCGGAAGACGTTCCGGCACTTGAAGCATCAGTCGGTAATATTCTCAGCGAGATCGCTGCCGCATGTCCGGCATCGCCCCTTGTTGTCATTACGTCGCTTGCCGAAGGCGCCGACCGTCTTGCAGCGCGCGTAGCGCTCAGCCACGGCGCAAAGATCGTTGTGCCGTTACCGATGAGCCGCGCACTCTACGAGACGGATTTTGAGACGCCGGAATCGAAGCAGGAATTTGCCGGGCTGCTCGATCAGGCCGACGATTGGTTTGAACTCCCGCTGCTGCACCAGGCTACCGAGGAATCCGTCAAAGTTCATGGTACGGACCGTGAGCATCAATATGCACTTGTGGGCGCATATATCGCTCGCTATAGTCACTGTGTCATCGCAATGTGGGATGGCGAGCCACATGAGAAAGTCGGCGGTACAGCGTATGTTGCCGGCTTTAAGCTTCGTGGTATTCCGCCGCCATACATTGCCGTCCAGGGAAGATTCGAGCCAGAGGAAACCGGTGTTGTCTACCATGTGCTCACGCCTCGCCTGAGTCATCAAGAGCATACGGAAGAGCCCGGTACGGTTCGGATCATGTATCCGAAAAATATCATGACCCAGACGGACTTTGCCGAAAAGTACCGAAAGATCTTAGCCGATACAGAAGCATTTAATCAGGATGAACTGGCGCTCATGCCGACGCTCAATGATGCACAGGCAAAAAGCAAGCAGTATCTATCACCCCAACTGCCGGAAGGACTACACAATCACCGAACCGAAGAGCTCACCGGCTATTTTTCGACTGCCGATACGCTTGCGGGTTTTTTCCAGGGGCGTACGCATAAGTTTCTCCGCCTGCTGTTCTGGGGGGCAATGTGTGCGACGATCACCTTCGAATACTATGCGTACCTTGGAACGGATAATCCGTATATCCTCATCGGCCTCTTTGGCGTGCTCTGTATTGCGTATGGGATCAACCACTACGCTGGACGCTCGAAGTATGCCGATAAATTTCAGGATTACCGTACGATCGCCGAAGGAGTACGTGTTCAGTACTACTGGAAACTTGCCGGGATCGAAGAATCTGTTGCCAACAATTACCTGAAGGAGCAACGAAGCGAGCTTGACTGGATACGGCACGGATTACGCGGTTGGTCGCTTCCCTACTATAAGAAGGAAAAGTCATTTATTAACCTGCCCCCAATTCTTAATCGCGAACGGTGGGTACTCATTGTTAAAGGTTGGGTTGACGATCAGTACAAATATTTTGCGCGTTCAACAGACCGCGAGACAAAGCGCCTTAAGAAAATCGGTCGTATAGCTAATTTCCTGCTGGTCGGCGGTTTTGGGATCATTGCCGTTCACATGATCTACCAGTTCGTCTCGACGACGAAGCCAGTATTGACGGCTCTCTACATCAGCTCGTGTCTGCCGATCGCCGCCGGTTTGCTCTTCGGCTATGCGGAAAAGCGGTCGCTTGCCGAACATGCCCGGCAATATGAGCGGATGGCCTCGCTCTTTGCTAAAGCTAAAAAAGAGCTTGAAATTTCGCTGGAAAATGAGGATTTTGCGGAAGCCCGGGCTATCGTATACGAACTTGGCAAAGAAGCATTAAAAGAAAATGGCGAGTGGGTGCTGACTCACAGGAACCGACCTATCGAGGTTCCGTTAGCATAAGGGAGTAGGAAGTTACCCGTGTCATCGCCTTCGCAAATAATACACACCACGGATCAGGATAAAACGCCGGAGATCCGCATCTTTATTTCTTCGACGTTCCGCGATATGCAGGATGAGCGTGAATACCTCATTAAGCATATTTTCCCGGAGCTTCGGGCCGTCTGTCGCGACCGCGGCGTAGAATTCACCGAGATCGATCTTCGCTGGGGCGTTACCGAAGAAGAAGCCCAACAGGGAAAAGTAGTTAAGATCTGTCTTGAGGAAATTGACCGTTGCCGCCCATATTTCATCGGCATTCTTGGCGAGCGTTACGGATGGACGCCGAACAAGCAGGACGTCCAAAAAGATAAAGATCTGCTGACGACGTATCCGTGGATCAATGAGTGTATCGAGAATGGTATCAGTGTTACGGAGATGGAAGTGCTCTATGGAGTGCTCAACAATCCGCGCATGGAAGACAACACATTCTTCTATTTCCGCGATGCTGCAAGTACGAAGAAGGAATTCCGTGAAAGCGATCCGTCGCTGCAGGATAAACTGACCGACTTAAAGAACCGCATCCGCCAAAGCTCCTTCCCTGTTCACGAAGACTTTCCGGATCCGGTGAAACTTGGTGAGCTCGTTCGTAACGATCTGTTGCAAGTGATCAACAAGAACTTCCCGCTTGATGAGGCGCCATCTCCCCTGGAACAGCAGCGCCGCGCGCACAATGCGTATGCATTGACCAGAAGGAAGGCATATGTCGTCCGTCCACATTACATCGAAATGCTGGACAACCATATCGAAAGTGAGGAACAGCCACTTGTCATCATCGGCGATTCAGGTTCGGGAAAGAGCTCGCTTGTTTCGTACTGGGTCCATAATTACCGAAAAAAAGCTCCCTCTGCATTTATTATAACACATTTTGTCGGTGCGGCCTCGGTTGGGAGCGGACACCTTGGCATTATCCAACGGGTGATGGAAGAGATCAAGGAGCGATACGAGTTACAGGATCCGCTGCCAACAACGCCAGAAGAATTAGTACAGGAGTTTCCAACCTGGCTTGCGAAAGTACAGCAGGAGAAACTTATTCTTGTGCTTGACGCGCTTGATAGACTTACCGACGAAGCCCAATATTTGCGCTGGCTTCCACGCCACTTTCCGCCGCATATCCGTGCGATCCTTTCTGTTACCCATGGCGCCACGCTTGAAGAGCTAAAGAAGAACGAATTTCCGACACACGAGATCGTTCTCCTTGACGAAGACGAGCGCGATCAGCTCGTAGTAAGTTACTTAGGACAGTTTCGAAAAGCACTGAGTTACGATCAGCGACTGGCTATCATTTCGGATGAAAAAACTGCTAATCCCTTGTTCCTCCGCACGCTCCTCGAAGAACTTCGCATTTTTGGATTATTCGAAGAACTCGATAGTAGGATCGAGCACTACGTTGGTTCGCGTGATCTCTCGGACTTGTTTCAGCGTGTGCTTGCCAGAATGGAACATGACTACGGTGAGTCGCTGTTGCGGCCAGTCCTGAGTCTACTATGGGCATCGAGACATGGCCTCTCTGAAACAGAGATGCTTGAGATCGCCGGCGTCAATCGTTTACAACTTTCGGTCTTGCTCCAGGCATTAGAATTCCAACTCATGCGACAGTCCGGGTTACTGGACTTCTACCATATCTTCTTACGACAGGCCGTTGAACGCCGCTATTACTGTAGTGAGGGAACCGGGAGTCCTTCGGTTGAGACCATCCACGAGGCGCGGCTTCAGATCGCAAATTATTTCGAGAACGTAGAATCCTCGCCTCGCAAAGCAGAAGAACTACCATGGCAGTTATCAGAAGCCGGTGAGAAGAATCGGCTGAAGTTTTCGTTGGCGCCGATCCCGATGTTTCTTGAATTTGCCAGCAACGAGAAGTATTACGAACTGCTCGGCTATTGGCGAAATGTCGGCGATCTTTCGATGATGGAGGATATCTACACGACGAACATCGCTGTCTATGCTGCTGAATCTTCAAACGATCATGAAATTCCGACCTATGATGCCTTGGCGAACTACTTCCAGCAATCCGGACGATTCGCCGCAGCTGAACCGCTCTTCGAAAAGACATTAGAACTCAGCGAAGAAATCTATGGGCCTGAAGATTCAAGGACCGCGGAAAGCTGCTTCAAGCTTGCCGTCCTTCTGAAAGATAAGGGAAATCTCAAGGAAGCGATCCCGCTCTGCATGCGAGCTCTCGATATTCGCCAGCGCATGCTTGGCCCCGATCA
>JANWLI010000110.1 GCA_025450975.1 Candidatus Kapaibacterium sp.
GGTGATGGCCTTGTCGTCGGGCGTCAGCGAGACGATCGGCATGCGGCCGATCAACTCTGCCGAGCTGCGGAGACGGTCGTTGTTGACCGTAATGCTCTTCTTAGCAGGTGGTCCCGACTGATACTCAATACTGATATGCAGCTCGACATTCAGCTCGGAGATGAAGGTAGCATCAAGACGAAAGGAGGTATTGCCGGTCCGAACCAGGGCTCGGTCGTCGGATCCGGTAAAGGACTTAGTTAACGATAGAACGGAAAGGGCTTCGAGAATACTGGTCTTGCCGGCGCCATTGGGGCCGGTCAGGACGTTGATCTTCGGAGCGAACTGCCCGATGCGGGTAGCGCTATGATTCCGGAATGTGCTAAGGGAGACTTGCTGGCACCGCAATCCGGTCACCTCATACGCTTAAGCGCACGGGCATGACAAGCATCAGCACTTCGTTGGCCGATTGCTTGACGGGCTCGATGATCGCAGCGCGCGTCGGCGTCGAGAACCGGAAAACGACATCGTCGCCATCGATATGGCTCAGGGCATCTTCGATGAACTTGCCATTGAAGCCGATCAGCAGATCGTCGCTCGAGTAATCGCAGGGAATCGCTTCCTTCGCATCGGCGCCTTCGTCGGCATTATCGGCAAGAAGATGCAGCTGATCTTTCTTGACATCAAAGCGGATCTGATGCGTATCGTTATCGCTGAAGATCATCGCACGCTTGATCGACTGCTGGATCGCCTGACGCGAGACGGTCATCAGCTTCTCGTTCTCACGAGGAATGACCGCTTCGTAGTTCGGATACTGCTCGTCGATAAGACGGCTTAGCACCGTCGTCGTCGGCGTCTTGAACTCGATCATCGTTGCACTGAACGAGATCGCTACTTCGTCGTCATCCGAGAATGACTTGGCAACGAGGTTAACAGCTTTAGCTGGGACGATGATGTCGCGCTCAGCTTCGGTCTTAAGATCGGGCACGGTTATCTTGACGAGGCGATGGCCATCGGTAGCGACGCAGGTCGTACCATCCGGGGAGAACTGGAACAGCAGTCCCATCATGGCCACACGAAACTCGTTCGTACTGGCAGCAAAGAGGGTCGAGGAGATGATCTCCTTCAGGACAGCGCCGGTCGTCTTCGTCGAACCATCGGGCTTGAACTCCTGGGCAAGATCTGGAAGATCGCTGGATTCGGCAGCGGACATCGTATAGTTGCCCTGGCCGGTCTGTAGCGAGACGCGGCGGGTCGTCTTATCGAGCGATAAGGCGATCTCGCCATCGGGCAGGGAGCGCACTATATCGCCGAAGCGTTTCGAGCCTAAGGCGATGATGCCATCGACCTTAGAAGCGACGTCAACCGACGTCCGGACAGCAACTTCGAGGTCCGTACCCATCAGGGTCAGCTTCTTGGCTTTAAGCTCCAGCTGGACGTTGTCAAGCTGGGCCATGACCGAACGCGATGGAATAACGGCTGTTACCTTCGGTAGTATTTCTTTAAGTCCTGAGATCTGAGCAGAAAATTTCATTGGAATAAGGGGCGAAGCGTACTTTTCGAGTCTGCAAAGTTACAAAATTTTATCACCATGAAGGCCCCATTCTTTTCTTTTATATCTTTGTCCGCTACTCATTGATTATGAACGAATTCCACAGGATGAGCTGGTTGTGAAGGCCGGGAAATGGGTCTGATTTAGCTTTTTAGCTACTTTATATCTCCGAAACCTATGTATTTTCGCTACGATCCGGCCAAATCCTACCTACACAGCCTGTGCCTAAAATGAAAAACTCCCTCGTACATGAGGGAGTTTTTCAAAAAGCGATCAGTTCTTCTAGTTATTCCAAGGGTTCTGGAGACCAGGACTTTGGAGGAATTTCTTATCGGTCAGGGTCTTGATGAAGGCTGCAATATCAGCGACATCCTGATCCGTAAGATCTAGCGGACGAATACGTGGGTCAATATTCGTACGACTGAGATCCGGATTACGATAACGGCGGATAACATCCTCAAGTGTTGCAATGCTACCATCATGCATATACGGAGCTGTTAAGCCTGCATTACGAAGGCTCGGCGTACGGAATTTGCCGATATCTGCACTGTTGCCGGTCCTATCAGCGCGACCCTGATTCTTCGTTGTCTTGGAGGCACCGTTGTTATTGAACTGGTTGTCAGTAAAGTTTGCACCATTATGACAAGAGAGACAGTTTGTCTTAGTTGCATCGGTAAACAGATTGTAGCCACGGATAGCATAGCCGTCAATCGCTGTTTTCGTGCCACTATTGAACTCATCAAAGGGGCTGGTAATACTGACGAACGTACGTTCGAACGCTGCGATCGCATGGGCGATGCGTTCGATCGTAATATCTGTTGTGCCGAATGCATCTTTGAACATGTTCGGATACTTCGGTTCTTCGCCAAGGTTACGGAATAGTATGATCGTGTCACTGTCAGGGTCGCCGTAATACTCTACGAAATTGGGGTCTCTTCCGAATCCCAGTTCGACCGTATTAAAGATCGGACCTGGAGCATGCTCTTCAAGTGACTTGAAGCGGCCGTTCCAACCGTAATCCTCATAATGGCCGAGGTTGACAAGCGTCATAGCATTGAGATTTCCCATACGGCCTTGGATGCCAGGGCTTACCGCAACGTTATCAGCAAAACCCTTTTCAGGAGCATGGCACGATCCGCAGGAGACCTGACGAGTTGTGCTCATCCGTTTGTCGTAGAACAAATGGCGACCGAGCTCGATCTTAGCAGCAGTTGGCTGGTTGATCTGAGGGATATTCATCGAAGGAAGTGAAGTTGGGATGACTCCTAGCTTGAAGGTAATTCCTTCATAGGTATCCGGATCGCCCGTATTATTATCATCGTCAGGCGGTTGATTCGTTCCTGTCGGAGTGCTTGGTGCAGCCTCCTTACATCCTGTTAAACCGAAACTCGCTCCTAGTATAAGTAGGAGGATCAAGCGGAACATTGATGTTTTCATAACAAGCAGCAAATAGTGTGTGAAGTGTTGACGATCGTTCGTCCGTTTTTAGTATTGAAAAAAGTTAGAACGGATTCTGCAGTGCAGGGTTCGACATGAACTTTGTATCCGTAAGCGAATGAATGAACGCTGCAAGATCAGCGACATCCTGATCGGTCAAATTGAGAGGTTTGATGCGCTCATCTTGATTCATGCGTCCGTCACCACCAGCGCGATAACGACGGATAACCTCTTCGAGTGCTGCCGTCGGTGTCGCACCGGTTATACTTCCATCGTGCATGTAGGGCCAGGTAACACCTGCATTGCGAAGACTTGCCGTACGGAATTTCCCAATGTCGGCACTATTACCGGTAAGTTCGGCTCTTCCTTTATTTTTGGTTGAAACGGAAAGGCCATTGTTATGGAATTTATTATCGGTAAAGTTCGCACCGCTATGACAGGAAATACAGTTCGTCTTTGTCGGATTGATGAACAACTTATATCCGCGGACAGCGCTCACGCTAAGAGCTCGTTTGACGCCGTTGTTAAAATCATCGAAGGCACTTGTATTGCTGACGAACGTGCGTTCGAACGAGGCAATTGCTTGGGCGATCCTGTTGATCGTAATCGTCTCTGTTCCGAATGCATCTTTAAACAGCTTCGGATATTTCGGCTCCTCACCAAGGTTGCGGAACAGAATGACCGTGTCGCTATCAGGATCGCCGTAGTACTCTACGAAATTGGGATCTCTTCCAAATCCAAGTTCGACCGTATTAAAGATCGGGCCCGGAGCATGTTCTTCGAGCGATTTAAAACGGCCGTTCCAACCGTAATCTTCGTAATGACCAAGATTCACAAGCGACATTGCGTTGAGGTTGCCCATACGGCCGGAAATACCCGGGCTGACGGAGACATTATCTGCAAAACCCTTTGACGGTTCATGGCACGATCCGCAGGAGACCTGACGTGTTGTGCTCATGCGCTTATCGTAAAACAGATGACGACCAAGTTCTACTTTTGCCTGCGTAAGTGGATTCGATGTAGGAATCGTCATCGACCCTAACGACTTCGGAATAACACCTAAACGGGCTGAGTAGGGGTCGATCTCTCCGGGTGTACTCTGATCGTCGGTGGCATCGTCGTCACGAACGGGTGTTCCCCCATCCATGCTCGGATCGCCCGGATCGGTTGGTAAATTATTTACCGTGGGATCATTCGGCGTTGTCATCTTGCAGCTAGATGCACCAAAGACGAGCCCTAATGCCATCAGAAGCATGAGACTGCGCAGTAGTGACGTTTTCATAGCGATTGTTCATCCGTTAAAAGTGAATGAAGGTATTATGGATGCTGCAGAGCAGGATTCGTTAAAAATTTTGTATCCGTAAGCGACTGAATAAATGTCGCTATATCGGCGACATCCTGATCGTTTAGATCGAGAGGCCGAATGCGTGGATCCTGATTGACACGTCCGTCACCACCATCACGGTATCTACGAATAACGGATTCGAGTGCAGCAGTCGGCGTTGGGCCGCTGATACTTCCGTCGTGCATATATGGCCAGGTAACACCAGCATTGCGCAGGCTTGCTGTGCGGAATTTGCCGATGTCAGCACTATTGCCGGTAAGCTCAGCTCTTCCCTTATCCTTCGTCGATACCGAAAGACCATTATTGTGGAACTGACCGTCTGTGAAGTTCGGCCCGTTATGGCATCCTAGACAATTCGTTTTTCTCGTATCGATAAAGAGTTTATAGCCGCGAATAGCATTTGCACTGATGGCAGTTTTATTGCCATTATTAAAATCGTCAAATGGGCTCGTGTTACTTACGAACGTACGTTCGAATGAGGCAATAGCCATAGCCATGCGAGCAATGGTAACTTTCTCATCGCCAAAGGCTGCTTTGAACATCGAGGGATACTTCGGCTGATTTTCAATATTCCTGAAAAGAATGATCGTGTCACCATCGGGATCGCCATATCCATCACCATTACGGTCGTCATTGCCGAATCCTAATTCGACCTTGTTGAAGATCGGGCCAGGAGCATGTTCTTCGAGGGTCTTGAAGCGGCCATTCCAGACGTAGTTGTCATAGTGACCCAGATTGACAAGTGTCATTGCGTTACGATTGCCAAGCAGTCCGTCAACACCCGGGCTCACACTGACATTGTTTGCAAAACCTTTCGATGATTCGTGGCACGAGGCACAAGAGACTTTGCCATCGGTGCTCAACTTTTTATCGTAAAAAAGATGGCGTCCGAGTTCAATCTTTGCCTGTGTCGTCGGATTCGATGATGGGACATTCATCGAGGGGAAGGTCTTGGGAATAACGCCGAGTTTAATGGCGTTCGGATCTAGATTAGACGGTGTACCGGGATCATCGCTCGGATCGTCATCACGCGGAGTTCCGGTATTATCCTGACTCGGATCACCTGGATCGTTTGGTAGATTATTGCCGGTGGGATCGTTCGGCGTTGCTACTTTACAACCGCTTACTCCGACAAGAGTAAGAAGGGACATTAGCATTACCAAAGGTAATGTGCGAATGAAGTAGGTTGCGTTCATAAGGGAGAACGGGATAAAGTGTGTACACAGCTGGCGAGACGTACATCTCGTCACATATATATAAGAACCCTTACCCCCCTAAAAGGTTACATCGCGATAAGCACTTTTTTTCAACTTTCTTTGACTACTTTTCAAAACGTTAGTTGGAGCCTTAACTCCTGAAAATTCAACGAGAAAAGTAGTACCTAAGTATGAGGAATTCTGCGTCTGTAAATCACAAGAACTTGTCACAACAGACACCTTCTTTTCGGGGTAGGTGAAGTTTTATTTTTCGTGGAGTTAGTACGGATAAAGACTTGCCTCTATAGGTTGATAACTCATTAATTTTAATAGATATAATTGTGCACCCAACAGTAATACTGTCTTCACCTGACTTCGAAAGTCACGGCGTTTATGAGGCAAGCTGATCTATCAGAGTTGCTTCCGTCGACCGTAATATAAGTGTAGATATGGTGCTTGTCAAGGTGCCCGGTGAAGATTCTGTTCACAAGTTATCAACATTCTGACTAGCCGGGCAATTTTTTGCGCCCTGTTCGAGATTACTAAAAGATCGAATTTCAACTTACAGACTGGCCATTGAGAATGGCACTGAAAATTCTCTGATAAGTTAGCTCAAAGGTCGTATTCATGGTTCTCACCGACAAACACTGTAAATTTGCATATCTATGAAATATCTGTTCCTGGGTATTTCCCTTTTCCTCACCTCGCTCGTCTTCGCCCAGGAAGCGGAGCGCGAGTATATCCTGCATCCTGCGCCGATCACGCAAGGTAAATTTCAATCGGGTGCCGGTTTGGCGATGGTCGTCCTTCCACGTCAGATCGTCGAAGAGGAGATCCGCTCGATACCAATGGTTGAATACCAATGCCGCTATGGATTACCGGAGAACTTCTCTCTTATCGGGCGCGTGAGTTCGAATTACCTAACGAACTCCATTTCGATCATGCCCCAGTGGGGGCACAAGTTCAGTCGCTTCTCCATAGGACTTGGCTACGGCCTCTCGTACTGGTTCGGCTTAGTCAACATGGACGGCTTCAACGTCACGGCAAACAGTTGGCTCAATAGTCCGAATATTTTCTTTGGTATCGATTTTGTCGATTGGCTATTGACGGTCTGGCTAGATGCGCAGATCATTGCAACACGATCGACGAAGACTGAAGGCATAGAGGTCGGCACCGACAAGAACAGCGTTGCCAGTTACGGGATTGGCATTGCGGTCGAGCAGCCGTTTTTCGGACGCACGTCGTCAATCATCTCATTCAAAGCAAACTTTGCAAAAGCACTGTATCATGCCTGGCTTGCATTCAGCACGTTCAATAACAGTATCCTCTATCCTGAACTCACTTTTTCTCTGTTGTTCTGATGTATAGAGTACTTGCACTGATCTCCTTGGTTTTACTGATATCCTGTAATACGGATGAGGAGTTGCTTATCCCTTCGTTCGGGAAAGATTCGGATCTGAAAAAAGCAAAGCAGCTTGACGCGAGCGTCATGGCGAATTCCGAAGGCATTTACGCCGTCGAACAGGGAAACATTACCTTCGGCGACTCGATCGTCTTGAAGTGGAATAATGGTAAGCCGTCGATCTTCTGCGGACTCCATGGCGGGTTCATGATCCTCGGAGCGGGAGAATTAGATAAAGAGATCATCTTCGAAGGCTACTGGCGCTTTGCGTACGGCCTCGAGACCGGCCTGGTGAAGTTTACCATCGCCGAGAATGAAGGAGCAAAAGAGTTACTGGCAGGGAATATGCCCGATGAGATCGTAGTGCGAGGGACGTTTGGTAGAGATAACTCGACGCCGCTGGCACTCGTTGTGTTCAAGTTTGCCAGAAAGATACGGCCCGCACTCCGGACGTTCCATATCCTCGGACACCGCGGCGGAGCACGGAATTCCGACCTGCACCCCTATTCGGAAAACAGTATCGAGATGATCCAATTTGCTGAGCACCTCGGAGCAACAGGCGTGGAGATCGATATTCGCCTCACACTCGACGGTGTGCCGATGCTCTACCATGACGAGAAAATGAATACACGCTTAATAAAAGCAGATTTTCTCGTTGGTCCGTTCAGCGATTATACCTCAGGTCAGCTTCGCAAATTCGCAGCGCTTATCAACGGTGAGAAGATCCCGACGTTGACCGAGGCGCTGGAGGTAGCGCTCTACGAGACGAAGCTGACATTTATCTGGCTCGACATTAAGACGCCCGACGTCGTCGCGAAGATCGCACCGATCGTCAAAGATTTTGAACAACGTGCGGCACAACAGAGTCGAAATATTGAGTTCATCATGGGCCTTCCCGATGAAGATATATACAATGCCTATCTGGCGCTTCCAGAAGCCGACCGGCCAAAGTCGCTCTGCGAACTCTCTGTCGATCAGACACGCGCTTCGAACGCAATTGTCTGGGCGCCGCGCTGGACTTTGGGGACAGTGCTCGATGATGTTCGTAAAATGCATGACGAGGGTCGACGCGCCTTTACCTGGACACTCGACGGAGGAGCATTCATTGCAGAGTTTCTGCGCGACGGTGAGTTTGACGGATTCCTCACCAATTATCCGAGTATGGTTGCGTACATGTATTACATGAGAAAATGAGAAGGATCATCTATTTTTTGATTCTCCTTACCTCTCCGGCAGCCTTCTGCCAGATGGATTCGCTCATTCGCGTACAGCTTACGGTTGGCGGTGGATGGGGATTTCGCACCTCCGAGCTGAACATCCCTGACAATCAACTCGATATTTCGACGCGAAGCCCATGTGCGAGCTTACGTGCCATGTGGAAGCCCGAGCACATGCTTTCGATCGGCATCGAGTCCGGCTATTTGCCGATCACCCAGGTCGAAGCCAAAGGAACTCCGCAAGTAGATGAAGACGACGGCACTGCCAATCTTTCGGCGATCCCGATCCTCGCAACGCTTGCAATGGATCAGTCCGGATTTGAATTTGCAGCGGGCATCGGCGTCTATTCTCTACGTGTAGCAGGGACGTCGTCAAAAGGAAAAGGAATTAAGAACAGTGCTTTAGAGCTTGGATATTCGTTCAGCGCATCGTATACGTTGGAGTTATCAAGCATACTCGGTCTCGGATTCAACGTGAAGTATTACGTTTTCACCGATCGTGAGATCGCCATGATCGTCCCACAGATCACCCTGGCGTGGACGATGCTGAGCTACTAATTACTCGCTCGCGTAGGTTATGGGCGTGTTCCTGGCAAAATCAAAGAGTGTAGCACGACGCATGAGGTAGTAGTTGGTCCAATACTCGCGCAGGGTTACGGCAAGCGAGAGCCTCGCTTTGTCTTTGGCATCTTGCGCAAGCAGCAGGCGCGTGATGTCGATCTTGCCGATCAGGTAGCGTTGATAGGCAAGTTCATACTGCTTCTGGGCGATCGTGTCGGCTTTCATTGATAAGGGGACCTGTTCCTGGCTCCGCAAAAACCTATTAACCTGCTCTGCCACATTCTTTTCAAAAAGCTCCCGCTTCATCTTCACATCAACTTCCGTACGCTCGAGATTTGCTTCGGCTGCTTCAATAAGCGCATTGCCACGACCAAAGCGGTAGATCGGCACCGACAGCTCAAGGCGTGCAGTCTGCTGATCAAGAAGATCTTTATACGCATCAGACAGCTTCGGCGCTGTCTGATTGTAGCCAAATGTCGCAGAGACCGATGCAGCAAAGCCATTCGTTGCCTTTGTCTGCGCTAAGTCTCGCTCAGCACTGGTTAGTTCAAGCTCGTACGATGTCCACTCTTTCCGGTTTGCTTTTGCCTGGGCGATCGCTTCGGGAATCGATACACGGATCATCGGTAGCTGCTCTGGAGGCATGACGTCAAGCGCTTCACTGCCTTCACGACCAAGCGCGATACCAAGCTCGGCAATGGCCGTACGGTGATCGAGTTCGGCATCGGCAAGCTCTTTGCGCGCGTTCGCCAGTGTAAGCTCGCTTTGCAGGAGCTCTGTTTCATCGATGCGGCCGACCTGGAATCGCCCACGCGAGACGTAGAGCAGGGAGTCATTGACGAGCACGTTGAGCCGTGCATTATCCGAGCGAAGTGTTGCTGTGTATACGTCGAAAAATCTGTTAGATGCATTGAGCGCAGCTTCTTCCATCTCTTCGATGAAAGCGCGATCTGCCTCTTCTGCGCGGAGATCTTCGATGTCGCTATTCCAGGCAAGCTGATTCATGCCGAAGATCGTCTGCCGCAATCCAACAACGAAGGGCGATGAGCGCCAGAGAATACTTTTGTCAGCTAGATCGTCGATGCGCGTCAGTCCTGAAGAAAGGAATAGCTCGCCGCCGGTAAATGGCAACGCCTGCGAGAGCGAGAGTGCAAGCGATGAGTTTGCCTGGCTCTGTTCGACGTACAGCGTCGTGCCATCGGGCTGTACGATCGGATTGATGGCGCGCGTAAAGTCCGGAGCGACGCCATTAAGCCACAGCTGCGGTAACAGGCTTGCGCGGAATGCATCGTGGGTTGCCTTTTTCGAACGATATCCCAAGCGGCTCATCTTCGCAAGTGGTCCTCGCTCCTGTGCGCGGCTGATGGTTTCCGTGAGCGTCAGATCTTGGGCGTACGATGTTGAGAAAAACGTTGCCAGAAGCAGGAGAAGGAGAGTAGAACGGTAGTGCATGGGTGCTCTGATTTTATTCGTAGCGCAATGCTTCGATGGGGTCCTGCAATGCAGCGCGCCGCGCGGGGACGATACCGAAGATCAGCCCGACGACGACAGAAACACCGAAGGAAATGACGACAGAGATCGGCGTAACGATCGTTTGAATATTCGTGAATTTCTCGATGACGAGACTTAACGAAAGCCCGAAGATGATACCTACCACGCCACCGGCCAAACACAATGCTACGGCTTCACCAAGAAATTGGTAGATAATATCTTTCTGCCGTGCACCAATGGCACGTCGTACACCGATCTCGCGCGTACGCTCCATAACGGAAGCGAGCATGATGTTCATAATGCCAATGCCGCCGACAAGCAACGAGATAGAGGCAATAGCACCCAGGACGATGTTAAAGATCGTCTTCGTGCGCTGCTCTTGCTGTAGCAGGAGCTCGGGGATCGTGACTTCGAAATCGACGACGCGATTATGCCGGCGCTCGAGCATGCGCGTAACGATCTCGGAGATGGAGGCGATCTGTTCGCTCGAAGCGACGCGGATCGTCAGCTTATCAAGCTGATGGTAGTTCTTCATCTCCCTCAGCTTTTCGTCATCGGTCTCTGCAGAGACCATCTCGCCCATGCCGTTATTATCCTGCGACGCAGCTTTGTTGATCATCGCCTTCGTGATCAGGGCGCGGTTGCGGAATTTCAGAAGACCCGTTGTGATCGGCGTATAGATATCCATATTGTAATTACGGATACCCAGATGCTTCATGTTCTCGTCGGTGATCTTACGTTCTTCGAGTACGCCGACAACCGTCAGCCAGACATTGCCGCATTTGATCTGCTTGCCGATCGCATCTTCGCGCGCGAAGAATTTTGCACGGACTCCGTTGCCAATGACGCAGACAGGCGCAGCACGATCCACCTGCAACGCAGTGAACATCTCGCCTTTGGCGATCTTAAAGTCACTTAACTCGAAGTACGGGCGGTCGACGCCGATCACTTTCGAAGTGCGCTTCAGCCCGTTGCGGACGATCGTCAACTCCTGGATCAACTCCGGGCTGATCTCCTCAACTTGTGGAATGGCAGCTTTAATACTGTATGCGTCGGCGAGGGTCAGGCCGGGAGAGTAACGCTTCTTATCGGACTTCTTCGTCTCGTCTTCTTCAACTTTGCCTTCGGCCTGTTCGACAAGCGGCTTAACGATGATGTTATTCGCGCCGAGCAGCTTCATTTGCTCGAGTACTTCCTGCTCGGCACCGCGGCCGACGGAGAGCATCGAGATCACCGATCCCACGCCGAAGATAATGCCAAGCGATGTAAGCAGTGAGCGAAGCTTATTCGCCGCGATCGCTTGCCAGGCAAGCTCTAGCGTATGAGCGACAGTTATTCGCATCCGGAATTAGCTAGCCTGTTTGACGGAGTCTTTGGCTACGAGCGTGCGGATCACTGCCTGCAGGCGCTCTTCTTCGAGAGGTATGGAGATGTAGATCTTATCCGTCTTCGCAAGGCCTTCCTCGATAATGGCGGCATTGTCGTTCGATGTGCCGACCTTTACTTCCTGTTTGACAAGCGTTGAGTTCTCCTGCTTGTAGATGTAGGTCTTCTCATTCTCCGTATGGAGGCATTCCAGTGGAACAGAGAGTTTGTTCGGCACAGAAGAAACGGTGATCACATTGCTCGTCGTCATCGACGGACGGAGCGAGGTGTCGCGCTCATTAATAATGATGCGGACTTCAAACACTTTTGAGTCGGAGTTCGGACGCTGCTCGCCGATACTTGCAACGTTCGTTACAATGCCCGTTAACTTCTTATCGGGGTCGGAGTCAAGACCAATCGAGACTTTCTGCCCCTTAGCAAGTTTCTGGATGTCAACTTCATTGACGTAGGTGATGGACTCCATCGTGTCGAGATCGGGAAGTGTTGCAACGGTCGGATCCCACGGGCTGACGGTCGAGCCGACGACGCGCTTCTTGCCATTCCATTCGCGCGCATAGATCACGATGCCTGCCGTCGGAGCCGATACTCTGAACTGTGCCATGACACCCATAAGCTGTTCAAGCTTTGATTGTTCGCGCGAAAGATCGGCTTCGACGCTCTGCATTTTTGCCACTGCCTGTTGGATCTTCGTCTTATAGTTGATGCGAGCCTGTTTCAACTGATTCTCGGCACGGTCAAAATCAAGATCTACCTGACGTTTTACTGCCGGTGCTTCGTAGAGTGATTGCTCTTTAACAAGTTTACGCTCGTCCTGTCCGTACTGGAGGTTGACCATCTCCTCGCGGGCACCGGAAAGGGTGAGCGCTGTATCAAGTCTGGTCTTTGTGTATTCGGCCGTTTGCTTCTGGATATTGAGTTGGGCTTCGCGGATCTTTTGGGCAAGCTCGGCCTGATCGAGTTCGGCGACCATATCGCCCGGCTTTACGGCAGTGCCTTCGGAGACGAGATTGGTGATCTTCAGTTGCCAGATACCCACAGCACGGACGCCTTCGGGGCCGCGGATATCGGTGGAGTTCTTAGCCTGGAGTTCGCCCGTCGTTGTGACGGTAATGTCAAAGGTGCCAACAGTTGGGGAAACGAGGAGACTATTGTCCTTGCTTTCTGCTTCGCGGACGAAGAACCACCACATTGCTATCACGGCAATGATGACAGCCGGAAGCGTGAGTAACAATCTTTTTCTTTTCACGGCGCGACGAGTTAGAATCGATGAACACTACTACTACCTAGAATGAGCCAACCTTTGTTGAGACAACCTTTTTCCACCCTACACATCAATATCCAACTCAGCTACGACCGGCAATGGCTATTGTTTCGCCTTAAGGGAGGCAACTGCGAATTATCAAGTATCAATAAAGGGAGACTGATCCACCGATTCATGTTGATTAGAATCCCCAACCCAAATGATACTGTATCGACATATTACGTGCACTCAAGCTCGTTTCGGTAATATCGGCAACGCCGAGGTAAATGCGGAGGTCGGTCGTCAAGCCGAAATCGAAGTCGAGGCCGGCACCGGCATGGATACCATAGTCGCCTGATTTGTAGAGATCGCCGATGTCGACTTTTTCTCCATCGCCCGTTTGCTGGTTTGCGCTTAAGAGCAGACCGTATTCAAATCCCAAAAACGCATTAGCGCCCAGTGTCGATGTCAGTGGGTATAACTTGAATTGTGCGCCGAATCGAATGTAATCAAGGAGTATCTTTACATCCTCAATATTGGGTTGCTTGGCAATTCCTCCCATTTGCACATAGCGGACTTCGATCTGTCCGCCAAAAATGCCGCCAAGTGCTTCGCGGTAGAAAATTCCGGCAGAGAAGCCGGTTTTCGCGCCGATCTCGGATGTGTCGGGTATATCGCCGCCGAGAATTACGCTCGAGTTAATATCGAACTTGAACCCGGCTTTATTGATATCCTTTTCCTTACTTTGGCCGTACGAAGAGGATGCGACTACAGCAATAACAACGAGAATGAGGAGTCTGCCCATAGCGAAAAAAGCGTGGTAAAATGCAAACATACATAAAAATGGCGCGCAATGGCCAATTCCCGCTGTACTTTTGCACAAGAACATTTCTAACACCTTATGCGGATTCTTGTCATTGAAGACGAAAAGAAAGTAGCCCGTTTCATTGAGCAGGGGCTCCGGGAAGAAAAGTATACCGTCGATGTCGCTTTTGACGGCGAGGAAGGCCTATCCCGGGCGCTTTCCGAGGCATACGATCTGGTGATCACCGACGTCATGATGCCGAAAAAATCGGGCATCGAAGTCATCCGTGAACTTCGCGCCAAGGGCAGAAACCTGCCGATCCTCTGCCTGACCGCCCGCTCGGAAGTCGGCGACAAGGTCGAAGGCCTCGATGCCGGAGCCGACGATTACATCACAAAGCCATTCCTTTTCGAAGAACTCTCGGCACGCGTGCGGTCGCTTCTGCGTCGTTCGGACATGGAGAAGAAGACGCAGCTTGTTTCCCACGATCTTGTGCTCGATACCGTGACCCACACGGCAAAGCGCCACAAGCCCGGCACTACGGAAGAATACCAGATCCCGCTGACAGTTAAAGAGTACGAGCTTCTTGAATACCTCCTCAAGAATAAAGGCCGCATACTTTCTCGTTCTGTGATCACGCAGCATGTCTGGGGCTATACATTCACGATGGGTTCGAATGTGATCGACGTCTACGTCAAACGTTTGCGCGAGAAGATCGACGGCAACCGTGATGAGAAGGAACGTCTCATCATGAGCGAGCGTGGCATCGGCTACGGCATCAAGGAGTAAGCGCTCACTTCATGCTACGAGTACGGCTTGTTCTCTGGTATTCTCTTCTGACCGTTATTACCATTGCAGCCGTTGGCCTCTTTCAGTATTTTCTCCTCTATAGTTCATTAACGACGGAGCTAGACTCGTCGCTTGCTCAGGATGCACGTTCAACCCTGAGATCTCTCCCGTCGCGTCCGCGTATCGATACCGTGACTCGCGGCAAGAGTGCAAAGTCCAAAACGATCCGCCAGCTCATGGACGACGCCCTTGAGCATGCTCCGCCCGGAGCCACAAGCGACGAACTCACCGACATGGTCATGACCGAAGTCATGGACGAGATGCTCCTGGAATTGTCGGAGGAGAAGTCGATCACCGTCGATGCAGTCGAAGCGACCGTCGAACGAGCGATGAACGGGAAGCGCAATAACCTGATCGAGATCTACCTGCTGACTCCGTACAATACATCGCTTGCTCATTCGTCGCTGATCTACCGAAGCCCAAGCCTTGGCGACGACACGCTGCGAAATTTCTTCTATCTCAACTATATTACACAGAGCGATTCGCTCCGGAATCTCGGAGAAGCGGATTACGACCCGGCGATCCTGCGTGCAACGGTCGCTTCGAATGAGCGCTATGCAGTTTTCGTCGCATATCCGGAAACCGACATTCAGGACGCGATCGTCCGGTTACTCTCGACGTATGCGTTCATTGTGCCGATCGCGTTGCTGATCGCCGCTGTCGGCGGCATCATCCTTGCCGGCAAAGCCCTGAAGCCGATCGAAGAGATCGCAGGCGCTGCACGCGAGATCAGCGCAAAAAATCTGTCGCGCCGCATCGTCTTTCCCGCGCGGACGGATCGCGAGCTTATGACGCTCGTCTCGACGCTGAACTCGATGTTCTCCCGCCTTGAGGTATCATACGAACAGATCGCACAATTCTCAAGTGACGCATCGCATGAGCTCAAGACCCCACTCGCCATCATGAAAGGCGAGATCGAGCAGACGAACCGCGAGCTCGCTTCTGTTCATGCCGTTTCTCCGGAAGAGTTAACGCAACTCCTGACCAGCCTCATGGAAGAGGTTGAACGCATGCAACGTATTGTTGAAGGGTTGCTGCTTATTGCGAAGGCTGAGGACCGGAAACTACCGCTCGATAAAGAGCTAACAAATATCTATACTTTTCTTCAGTCAATCGGCGAGGACATGGAGATCCTTGCTTCGGCAAAGGGCCTTCACTTCAAAGAACGCCTTGCTGCAGATACTACAGATATCCAACTCGAGTTTGATAAGACAAAGATCTATCAGGTAATGATGAACCTGGTCGATAATGCACTCAAGTATACGCAAGAAGGGACAGTGACGATCTTTCTTGATCGCAGCGAAACCGATATCAGCTTTGGTGTTGAAGATACCGGTCCGGGTATTCCGCCCGACGATATTCCAAAGGTCTTTCAGCGCTTCTTCCGGTCCGAATCTTCGCGCGCGCATACTTCACCGGAAAACGTCGCTCGCTCGCTTGGCTTGGGCCTAGCCATCACCAAATCTATCGTTGAGGCGCACGGCGGGACGATCACAGTGGCCAGCGAAGTCGGCAAAGGCACGAAATTTGCCATTAAAATCCCATTACAGTCCAGTTAAAAAGAATTCACGCCCAAACGGGACAAAAAACGGGCATATGTGGTTATATGAGTGTTCCAATTAATAATTCATGATCAAAGCATTATTCATAGCCTTTGCTCTGACCGCCTCCGGCGGTGTTGGCATCGTCTATGCGCAGGCAGCAACTCCGGCACCGACGCAAGCATCACCAAGTGATGCGGCGGCAGCACCGGCGGCTCCGGCAGGTAATGCGGCGACAACACGTGGTGCTTCCGATGGGAAAAAATCGAACGCCAACGTGGAAGTCAAGCGTGAAGAGCTCGGCCAGAAGCTGCTCAAGCGTAAGATGGAATTGGATAATAATGATCGACCCAATATTCAGCCTGCACAAGCACCGGACCGCGCACGGGAAAAGCAGGTAGCTCCAGCCGATAATAAAGGTCAGAAGAAATAGCTGACCGGCCTTAGCGGCTCAGGGTTGCCCAACTCCTTGTTCGCCGCAGTCATCCAAAAAGATCAACCATAGAACCGGTACTCTACACCCGTTAGAGTCCTTTTTCGCTTCCGAGCGACGCCGGCTCTTTTAATCACTATACCAAAAAAACGGCAGCATGATTCGATGCTCCCGTAACTATTTAACGCTACTTCGTAATTCTCGGAGGAACGTATGGAATTCGTTTTAAAAACATATAATCATTATTTAGGTCAGGTACGACGACTCTCGTCACATCGTTCGTACCGCAGATTACTTATTGGCAGTATCGTATCCGCACTCGGTGACAGGGTCGGCTACATTGCATTTCTTGCCGCCGTCACGTCGCATTCGAACGATGCGCTTGCCGTTGCCGGTATCACGATCAGCGAAATGCTCCCGGGCATCGTCGCGTTGCCGCTCGTCTCACTCATCGT
Organism: Candidatus Kapaibacterium sp.; assembly: GCA_025450975.1. Taxonomy (GTDB): domain Bacteria; phylum Bacteroidota; class Ignavibacteria; order Palsa-1295; family Palsa-1295; genus JANWLI01. The sequence continues at coordinate 16,890 of JANWLI010000110.1, forward strand.
CGATCGCTTCGATAAGCGCCATCTGCTTATCATTGCCGACCTTGTGCGCGCGGCGCTCTTTGTTGCAGCGGCATTCGCAGGAGAGCTGTGGCTCTTCTTCGTGCTCGGCTTCGTCTCGATGTGCTTCACAATGCTCTTCGAGCCGTCGCGTCAGGCGCTTGAGCCGCATTACGTACCGGAAGGCGAACTGACGCAGGCCAATGGCTTGCGCCAGGGATTCCTCTCGATCGTGATGATGCTCGGTCCTGCGATCGGCGGGATCCTTGCAGGCAGTATCGGCTATGAAGCGGCGTTTATCGTTAATGCCGGTAGCTTTCTTGTCTCGGCATTTATGGTGTCGAATCTCGATCCGGTAACGGTTCGGGATGAGAAAAGGGAAAGCGCATGGCGCGAGATCGCCGGCGGCTACCGTACGGTCAAGCAAAGTCCGGCGCTGAAGTACCTCTTCGCGCTCATGGGGCTCTTTGCGCTTGTCATCGGCATCCAGTTTCCGCTGATCTACGTCTGGGTTCACGAGAACCTCGGCGGCGGTCCGAGCGATGCCGGATGGCTCTTCTCGGCAGTGGGTATCGGTGGGCTCATTGGCGGCTCGTACTTATCGACCATCCCGAAGGATAAGCATCCGTTCGATGGCACGACGCTGCGCGGGCTTCGCAATATTGCGATCCTCTCGGCGCTCGACGGTGTGATCGTGATGCTCTTTGCGCCTCAGACAACGATGATCGCCGGCATGATCGTCTTCGCCTGCTTCGGTGCGATCGGCACGAGCTTCCACGTTGCGATCACGACGGCGTTCCAGGAGCTGAGTCCGCCGGAGTATCGCGGCAGAGTGTTCTCGTTACACTCCGCAGTGCAAGGGCCACTGATCGTAGTCTCGATCGCGCTCGGTACGCCGCTTGCACGCGAGCACGGAGCAGAGGCAGTCTTCTTAGTCAGCGGTGGATTGGAAATATTGCTCGGCATCGTCGGCATCTTCTGGGCCAAACGAATCATGCGATGACGCGATAACTTAGGACGATCAGGAAAAGGGTGGGCGAAGCCTGCCCTTTTTGTTTATCTCAATGCGCCTTCGAGCGCAGTCTTCGCATCGGTTTTATCATCGCGATACTTGATGATGATCGGCGCGTAGAGCGAGAGACCATGCTCTTTTGCAAAGTCGGATTTATTGCCGACCGAACGGGTACCGGCAACGATCACTGCACCTTCCGGAACGACGAGTGGCTCGTTGTCCGATGGACGCTTGATGATCGTCCCATTAACCATGTCGTAGATCGGTGTCGAGCCGGTCAGGATCACGCCCGATCCGAGCACTGCTCGCTTTTTGATCACACAACCTTCGTAGACACCGCAGTTGCCGCCGATGAGTACATCGTCTTCGACGATGACAGGCATTGCTCCTGCAGGCTCAAGCACTCCGCCGATCTGTGCGGCTGCGGAGATATGCACACGTTCACCGATCTGCGCACATGAGCCGACGAGGGCATGCGAATCGACAAGTGTGCCTTTGCCGATGTAGGCGGCGATATTGATGTATGCAGGCGGCATGACGATCACGCCCGGAGCTACGTATGCTCCGTCACGGATCGTTGTTCCGCCAGGAACGATGCGAACCATCTCTGTAGACCGAAAGAAGCGAACAGGAAGCGTGCTCTTATCGAAGAACGACCAGGGCGTTGCAGCATTAACGGGTTTAACGTCGCCGAGCCTGAAACCAAGCAGGATACCGTTCTTCACCCAAGTATTGACGCGCCAGCCGGTAGGCGTGTCAGGGTCCGGCTCGGCAGCACGGATCCTCCCGGCATTTAATTCATTGCGCAGCTTCGTAAACGTATCGAGAGCAGCAATGCGGTGCCGGGGAAACTCATCGGGTGAGAGGGCTATCAGATTCTCGATCTGTTCTTTCATGGTATGGTATAGTAACTATTAACCCCGTGTTGCCGTGACAACACGGGGTTTTAGATAACAGAAAAGAAGAAGTTATTTTAACTGGAAGCTCGAAGCAGCTTTTTCGAATGCCGGCTTGAAGCCGCCCTCAAGCTCTTTCGGCCAGTTGATCGTGATGCGGTAGGCAGTCTCGCCGTTCATCACGAAATAGGCTCGCGAACCGACGCCGGAGACCATCGAGTAGTTGATGACCTTTGCCGGCTGCCCGCCGATCGTTGCATTGCTGACTGCGGCGCCGCCATAGGCTTTCTTCGAGTTCTCATCGGCAAACTTCGCAAGGTCCGAGCCGCCGGAAGCGATGGCATCGACGCGAATCGACGCGCCTTTCCAGTCGCCTTCGAACGTCACACTCTTACCTGCAGCACGCACATTAAAATTATCCGGATAGCTGATCGAGTAGCCGCTGCCATTATATGCCGACATTCTGTCGGATGGGGTAGCTTCTTCTTTCAGCTTGGCAAGCGTCGTGCTATCCATCTGCCCATCGGCGCGAAGCTTAAGCACATAGCCGGGGATGACTGACTTCTCAGCAAGTTCAAAAACTGCTTTGTATTTATCCAATCGCTTCTTGCCGAAGGTCGCAGCTTCGAAGTACGTAACGACGCTGTCTTTCTGTGTGTAGATACGATAACCTATGTAGGTATCTTCGTCTTCGCCCTGCGTGAATGTAACTTTTGTTGCCGGTTCACCGCCGAGCGTTGTCTGCTCATCGGCACCGAAGGTCAGACCTTCGATGCTGGCTTTGAAATCGGCAAGCGACAGCGCTGCTGTCGAACCTTCTTTGGTACCGACTTCGATCTTCGCGCCGAACTCGCCTTCGGTAAATTTTTGAAAGCGTGTTTCGGCAGCCTGTGAGGAATAGTAGGCCGTGCGAACGCCGGGAGTGGATTCTGCAACCCAATTTTTGGGAGCCTTGAAGCTAAACTTATAGACCTGGTCTTTAAAAACTTCCGTTTCGCCCGGCTGTACCGGAGTCATGTCTTCTTCCTTCGATCCGCAGCTTGCGATAAAGAGCGCGAGGAACATCATGACACAAATGCGTA
>JANWLI010000111.1 GCA_025450975.1 Candidatus Kapaibacterium sp.
CGCACTCCCGGCTTCGAGTGGCTGCGGCTCGAAGTTGTCGACGATGTCGGTGTCGGCTACATGATCTCTCAGATCGGTGGCAAGATCAGGTTGCTGCACGGTCAGCAATTACTCTCGTTCGAATGGTATCCGTCGATTGGTCAGGCGATCAGAGGCCTGGAGAAGAACGCCTTCGCAGGTTTTGCAAGGTTTAGCTTGCTTCGTGGTATTGCCATACCACTCTCCATGATCTCGGTTGCTTTGCTGCCCCTGATAGTTGCCATCGCATTCGGTAACCTTGCGATCATCGCAGCAGTCGTAGCGATCTACTCCATCATCCCTGCGATCGGCGTAGTTGTCATCGGCAAGGGCGTAAGCATCAGGCCGATCATTGCAGCTACATTATGGCTTGGCTACGTCTTCGTAGCAGTTGCGATCCTCAATTCAACAATTAAGGGCTGGCGCCAGCAGGGCCTCAGGTGGCGCGATACGTTTTATTCGATCGAGAAGCTAAAAGCCGGACGTCGGGTCGATCTCTAATTGATTTTTTTCCTTACTTTTGTGGAGTTATGAAATGTATACTCCTTAGCATCTTGCTTCCTTTGGCCGCCAATCTGCAGGCGCAGCCCTTCGACCTTGGATTTGAGGATTCGCTTCTTTCGCAAGTAGAAGGAAACGACAGGTGGTATACGCCACAAGAGGATTATCTAAGCTACACTGCCGCGATCGTAAGAACCGAAGCGCTCCAGGGTGAGCGTGCGCTCCAGATCACAGCAAAAGAATCGAAACTGGCTGAAAAAATATCAGACGCATACTCAGCCTCGATATCGCAAACCTTTGATGCATCGCTCTACAAAGGACAGCGTGTGCGCTTCAGTGCATTTGCCAAGCGTATTTCGGGTGACGGAGAAGCAAAGCTCTTTATGACGGTTCGCAGAGACGATCGTGCCTATGAACGAGAGGAAGCGGTCGATCCTTCTAAAACAAAATGGAAGCGGTATGAAATAATTGCTGACGTCAGTCCGACAGCGAAAGAGATCGTTATTCGGGTGCTCACGTATGAGGAATGCTCGCTGCTATTCGACAGCCTTACGTTCGAGATCGTGGATAAAAGCGTGATGACGGAACGAGAAAAGAGGTCATTCTATCGTGTCGTTGATTTTTATCAGGGGTTCACAAAACTATGGGTATACGAAGGAGAGATCAGCTACATTACCGGTTCCTCTAACGGCGGTACGATCATCATGAAGAATGCGAGGACGCATCGGTTTAACGAACTGCCACAATCATTGATCGATCGCGTGAATAAACGGCATGATGAAGAGAAGAGGTGATCTCTATTTCACCTCTGCAACTTCACCAGTCGCAGTGTTACGGTTCTTCATCAGGAAGGAGATGAACGACTGCACGTCGCGTGTATAGCCCGGGAAGGTACCGAGTGCCCTGTCATCGGGAGAGAGGATGACATAGTAGGGAAGCGCGATCGTGTTGAAGCGGTTTTCCTGGATCACCTGATTGGAGTCGTTGAGCGGAGATCCGTCATCGGTATACAGACGCGCAAGCACGAAATCTGAGAACAAGCCCTTCACCTCATTGCGAGTAAAGACCTGCGATTCCATTGCGCGGCAGTTCGTGCAGGTATAGCCGGTAAAATCGACAAAGACATTCTTGCCACTGGCCTTTGCTTCGGCAAGGGCGCTGGAAAGCCGTGGATGCCATTGCTGGCGCTCCGGCTGAGTACGAGGTTGGCTCCCGTCAATATGTGGAATTGGACTAACACTACCAGCTAAGAATGGCTGTTCTTCCACGGGTGGCAGGAGCGCATCAAGTTCGCCAAGATGCTTGCCGCCAAATCCGGTAAAGAGATATATACCTGCTGTCAGGAAAACAACGGCAAAGACTGCGCGCAGCGGCCCGATATGCGCCGATGGCGTATCATGCGGCAGGTTGAAGCGGCCGAGCAGATAGAGCGCAATGATGATCGCCGTAGCTGCCCACGATGCCAGCACGAGGTCGCGGGTGAAGATATCCCACTTCCAGACAAGATCGATGTTCGAGATGAACTTCAACGCGAAGGCGATCTCGAGAAAGCCCATCACCACTTTTACACTATTGAGCCAGCCGCCCGATTTCGGCAGCGACTTCATTGCTTTCGGGAAAAGCGCAAGGATAAAGAATGGCAGGGCAAAGACCGTCGCAAAGATCGTCATCCCGATAAACGGCGTCACCCAATCCCCTCGGCTAAAGGCAATGCTCAGGTTGCTGACAATGGGCACCGTGCACGTAAAGCTCGTGAGCGAGAAGACAAAGCCCATCATGATGACAGACATGACCTTGTTCTTATGCTGCATCGCCTGCATGTTCAGCTTGGAGACAACGCCCGATGGAAGGCCGATCTCGAACATGCCAAAAAGATTGAGGGCAAAGGCAATGAAGATGCCGGCGACGACCATGTTCGTCCACGGATTTGAAGCGAAATTGCGAATCCCAGCCGGGCCTGCAATGAGCGCCAGTGCCAGGCCGAGTGCGACAAATGTAGAGATGATACCGAATGCGTAGAGCGTCGCATCGCGCACTGCATCTTTACGCGACTCCTGATTGCGCTTTGTAAAGAAGCTGACCGTGATCGGGATCATCGGGAAAACGCAAGGTGTGACCAGAGCAGCTAATCCGCCGAGGATGGACAGGATAATAAGCTCGGCCATCGGAACGGTCGTAATATCTTTCTCGCCCGATGCTTCAGCGATCGTCGTATCAGTTACAGAAGTTGTCGGAGCCATCGCCGTTGGCGGTGGCATGAGCATGGTGTCTTCGGCAGAGCCGGTAGCTGCAACACTTGAATCGGCGTCTGACGTATCCGATGCTTTTGCGACGATAACCTCGAATGGCTTCTGGCCGAGCCACGTCATTGGGATGGCAAAGGTGCCAGGTGGCAGACAAATATTTTCGGAACACGTTACATACTTGATGGCCAGTGCGAACGGTGTCTTGCCAATGTCGACGTTCTTATTAACTCGGATTGTCGCAAGAAGCTCAAAATCGTCTTTTAAGTATTTGGTAATGGACTGGAAGCCCGAATCGTATTTCTCAACGATCTTTCCTTTTTCGCGAATGCCGACGAGCGTATATTTATCGGTATGATCCGGATGGATCATCAACTCGAGTGGTGGAGGCCCCTCATCACTAGACTTTACACTGTACATGTGCCAGTGCGTCTGATTCACTTTAATGCGTGCTTCGAAGGTCTTGCCAACCTCGATCTTTTGCTTAGAATCTACCGAGAGCGTGAATACCGTTGAGTCGTTACGGAATTTTTCGGCAAAGCGCACCTTCTGGGCCAGACCGGTAAGGGGCACCATAATGGCTAAAAGCGCTAAAATCCGACGAATACGCATTGAACCCTGTATAACGGTGATTTCAAAAGGTATGTTTCTCGAATAAGATTTTGATTTCTATTGCATTTCGTGTATGTTTGCAGGTATGAAATACGCTTTGTTCCTCTTAACCCTATGCCTGTTGAGCTGTGGCGGCTCCAGAAACTCTGTTTCGACCGAAAAAAAGGATTATACTCCTTTTATATTTTTTGATGGAGATCGGGCAAGAATGGTCTATCAGAGTGACATCTCCCACGTCTTACATGCTGGCGCTTCAGAAGGTACGATCGTGCTCAAGAACGGACGGACGCATGCTTTTGAAAGTTTGGGCACTCGCCCTGAACGCAGCCGCGCAGATCAGGAGTATAATAATCGCCAGCAGTATATGCACCAGATCGAGGCATATGCACGTCAGCGCAATCCTGAGTACACCTCAGGCCTTCAGCCGAATTAATCTCTGGGTTAGACGACGATCCTGATCGAGGACTCTCTCTCTCTGCGTGCATTTACCTCTGCGTCCACCGCGCCTCTGCGGTTAATCCCCCTTGGAGGTAACCGCAGAGGCACGGAGAACGCCAAGTAATCCGCAGAGAATGTGATTTTGAACCCTAACTCAACTGCAACCCCCTAAGCATCACCGTCGGCAAACGCTTCGGCATGTTTTTCCCGGCACGCATGGGTAGCCTCATCGCCGGATCGGCTTCGATCTTTTGCGGTGGTTTCTTCTTGAACGGTCGATTCACCTTCGGCCAATCGAAGGAAAGACCCGTCAGCTCTTCGATCTTCTCTATCGGCACCTGAAAGGTATTGCCTTCTTTGAATTCGAGATGCTCGAAGACATCTTCATCGCGCTGCGGCTTGCCAAGGGTGAATCGGATCGGCTTCTTGATTATGCCGTCCTCAAGGAGGAATTTCTCCTGGCTCATGATGAATCCTACTGCATAGAGTTTGCCATTGCTCTTTTTCCAGACGACGATCTTCCAAAACAGATTCGGTATCTTGATCGTCTGCCCCTTGACCGGTGTGACGAACTCACTGTCGTGAGTCGAGAGGACAGGTCCGGTAAAGACATTGATGAGAAAATCCTGTCCCACAGCTCCGGTATGCAGAATATTATTTTCCAGCTCCTGCCAGATCTGCTGGTTGAGCTTCTTGTGCTGCGGCGCACAATTCGTAAAGATAAACGTATCTTCTCCTGCCTTTTTAGCCGTCGCCTTATCACCCCACTCCGGATCTTCGCGCTTGACTAAATGCCCGCGATCGAAGTCTGACTTCTTTGCGCTATAGAGTTCTTTCCCTAGCTGCTCTTCGGGCTTGATGCGCGACTCTCCTTTCCAGGTACCTGCCCGGTTGTTATCCTGCCACTGTTTGCCGTCAACATTTACCGCAGTAAAGTAGGCAAGACGCCTGGCCTTGCTCATGACGACACTGTAGTGAATGTAGTCAAGAATGTTCTTACCGCCGGCAAAGGTCAGGATGTCCGTCTTGTTTTTGATCTTCGGCAATTCGATACGCATGCCTTTGCCAAGAAAATCTTTTGCGTAGCCAAGTGAAGTTTTTTTTGCCATGTTCGCAGGTTATGCTATTGTCCGAATTGTCCTGTTGCGATCCATTCATTCTTAATGAGCGTCCACCAGTCGTCGGCAAGCCCGCGCAGTACGTACTCGTATGGTAACCAGAGGTAGCCACCCATGCCGCCCCACTCCGGCCCCCAGGAATTGCGAATGAGCAGCGCTCCGGTTGTGTCCTTGCTACCTTTATCGCGATTCTTTATCTTGATGGAATCATCGTAGCCAACTGCCATCACGGCATGCCCACCTTGCACCCGGTCCTTCATCGACGGGAAGGGAATGCAGCCTGTCTTCATCGCTTCGTCGATCGAATCGTAGACCGTAAACCCGAAGACGAGCGGAAGCTTGCGGGCGATATGGTCTTTGATCGTAAGCAGCAACTCTTTTCGATCGACGCCTGGCGGATCGAGCCGATAGTAGCTGATGGCACGATAGCTCTGCGCAAATGAATAGCAAAATGCCGTCGGCTCCTCATCGTACCGGGACTCGTCATAGGGCCAGTACTCTTCCGGAGGTACGCCAAAGAGCGCAAGGGCACCAATGGCTGAGCGAAGGTATGCGCCACGATCTCCCTCCCACTTCAAAAGATTACGCGTAGCCTTATAGAGAAACAGTCTCGATGCATCGATATGAATGCCGAATGCCTGACGTTCATAATATTCGACCAGGCCGGTAACTGCATGCGCCGTGCATGAGCCGATATCTCCCTGATCTTCGACTGGCGAGCAGCAGAGCCGTAAGTCAAGTTTGGTTTTTGATGTCGTTTTTCCGCGGGATCCGTTTTTCGTCAGCAGTCCCACATCGATAAGCATTTCTTTTACCGTACTCTTTACGCCGCGTTTCTGGCTTCCTACGGGGATGATGTTCGTCAGTGGCGTGAAATCACGAATGTCTGGATAGTCATGTAACCATCCCATTGATTTCTGTTTGATCGTTTCCATGGTATTCCGTTATTGATTAAGCTAAACTTGAACCGAAGTATCTTCCGAAAAATACAACGAAAACGCTTGCCTTCCATAATAACAGCTGCAAAAAAAAGGCATACTTTCGTATGCCTTAACACTTTAATGCCTATCACTTCTATCCGACTCCAGGGATAAAGAATACGGTTGCTCACTTCTATATGGTGAGCGCAACTTCGTTACTTGCTCCCTGCAGGTCTATCGAGTGCACAGAGCTGTCGCC
>JANWLI010000112.1 GCA_025450975.1 Candidatus Kapaibacterium sp.
GCAACCTTGCCAAGGTTGATGTCGCGGGTTCGAATCCCGTCTCCCGCTCACTTGATGCGCCGCCCTCGTGATACGAGTGTGGCGTTTTCCTTTTTTAGGCTCTAATGATCGACAACGAACGCCGGCAGCTTGAACGCGATCTCGTCCGAGAGCGCTTTGCCATGCGTTCACTCCTCGAATTTGCCCGGACCCTGACTCCAGAACTCGGCGCCGAAGGAATACTCAAAAGCATCCTGCGCACGATCATGGGCAAGGGACTCATCACCCACGCCTTCGCATATTTTGCCGATTCCGACGACGAAGACTATACCCTAACCCATAAGTTCGGATTTCCAAAGCTTGATACGCCGCAGGTCGCGACATTCGATCTTCTGGAGAAATGGCTTGCACGTCACCCTGATGGGGTTGAGTTAGTACTACCCATACTCGATTCCGATCAGGAAGAAATCATTGCAGTTATAGGATTTGGTGCATCGCATTCGCCGAATATTGATATCACCGAAGAAGAGAATTACCTCGAGTCGTTGTCACTCGTTGCCGGTGTTGCGCTGACAAACGCACGCCTCTTCGCACGCGAGAAAGAGCTTCGCGCTACCGAAGCGCAGCTTGAGATCGCCCGCGAGATCCAGGAGCGGCTGCTTCCGCAGAGGATACCGAAGATCGCCGGCCTTAATTTCGCGACCTACTGGAAGCAAAGCCAGCAGGTGGGCGGCGACTATTTCGATGTGATCGACCTTGGCAACGGCAAGGCGCTGGTGGTGATCGCCGATGTCGTCGGCAAGGGGATTGGCGCTGCGATCCTGATGTCGCATTTTCAGGCGACGCTAAGGGCGTTGGTAACGAGTCTCAAAGCAAATAACGATCTGCTCTTTTTTGTCAATGAGCTGAACCGGCTGATCTACGAAAGCACGGTTACCGAACGGTATGTTACAACAGCTATTTCGCTTATCGATGCGCCGTCGCGTACGATCACGACAGCTGTATGCGGGCATCCGCGGCCGATCATTATGCATGGCGACGGAGCGGCTGCAACGATCTCCACGAGCGGGCCGCCGATCGGTATTTTTGCCGATCCTAAGTTTTTCCTCGACAAGCTCGGAGTCCAAAGTGGGGCCCGGATCGTTTACTATACGGATGGCTTATCGGAAGCGCATCCCTTCGGCAGCACGAAAATGATCGCCGGGGAAGGTGTTGTCGAGCTGGTACGCGAGATCGGCGAGTTAACGCAGGTCGAGCTGGTCCGGGTGATCGAAACCCCGAATTTACTCGATATTGAGGACGATCTGACGATGGTAGTCGTGGAATTTACCTCAGATTAAAGGTTTTTCGAACTTAGTTCATTTTCATGCCGTTTAGCAAGGCCTACGATGTGCCCGTAGCTCAGTTGGATAGAGCATCAGCCTTCTAAGCTGAGGGTCGTTGGTTCGAGTCCAACCGGGCATGCTACCGGAGGAATTACGAATTAGGAATTACGAATTACGAATTGAATTCGTAATTCAAATCGTAAATTCCGGGTTGATACAGGCATTTGGGAAGGAATTTCGATAATTCGTAATTCGTAAATCGTAATTCCTAATTGAATATGGCGGGCTTAGCTCAGTTGGGTAGAGCGCCAGATTGTGGCTTTGGAGGTCGGGGGTTCGAGACCCCTAGCTCGCCCCAGATTCAAACGAGAGCCCTCGGTACGAGGGCTTTCTTATTTATGCTGCTATGACTCGATCGAGATTCGCACCATCGCCGACAGGGTTCGTACACGTAGGCTCCCTGCGGACGGCACTGTATAATTTCCTTTTCGCCAGGCATACTGGTGGCGTCCATGTGCTTCGTATCGAAGATACCGACCAGTCCCGTTTTGTCGAGGGCGCAGTCGATAATCTTCTGCGGACGATGGAGTGGGCAGGGATCACCTTCGATGAAGGTCCGACACAGGGCGGCGAGTACGGTCCGTATGTACAGTCCGAGCGTACCGATCTCTATCGCAAGTACGCACAGGAGTTACTCGATAACGGTCATGCCTACCGTTGCTTTGCAACAGCCGAAGAACTTGACGAGATGCGTAAAGCGCAGCAGGCAGCAGGCAAGCCGCCAATGTATGATCGTCGCTGGCGCAATAAGTCGCAGGACGAGATAGATGCAAAGTTGAAAGAAGGCGCCCCGTACGTCGTTCGGCTGCGCGTGCCGCTCGGCGAGACGATCACATTCAATGATTTGGTTCGTGGCGAAGTGTCGTTTGAATCGTCAACGGTCGACGATCAGGTACTCATGAAGTCGGACGGATTTCCGACCTACCACCTTGCCAATGTTGTCGACGATCATCTGATGAAGATTACCCATGTCATTCGTGGCGAAGAATGGCTCTCATCGACTCCGAAGCATGTCATTCTTTACCGTGCGTTCGGATGGGAGGACACCATGCCTGCGTTCGCGCACTTACCGTTGCTCCTGAATCCTGATAAGAGTAAGTTGTCAAAGCGTCAGGGCGATGTTGCTGTTGAGGATTTCAAGTCGCAGGGATATCTTTCCGAGGCACTCGTGAATTTTGTATCGCTGCTCGGGTTCAATCCCTCGGCAACGCAGGAGATCTATACAATGGAGGAGCTGATCGCTTCCTTCGAGATCGCGCACGTCAATAAGGGCGGAGCAGTCTTCGGCAGAGAGAAGCTCGATTGGATGAACTCCGAGTACATCCGGAAGAAATCACCTGAGGAATTACTAGCGCTGGTTAAGCCGCTTGTGAAGGAACGCGGCTACAGCGCAGACGATGTCTACATCATGAAAGTCATACGTCTGATGCAGGAGCGTGCGCGGACGATCAATGACTTCGTAGACTTTGCCAATTACTTCTATACAGCTCCGGCTGCCTACGACGAGAAGTCGCGCACAAAGAACTGGACGCCGGAAGCGAAAGTGCGTATCGGCGAGATCCTGCCGAAGTTCAAAGAAGCGGGAACGTGGGATCATGCCGCGATCGAAGGCGTCGTGCGTACCTATGCTGAAGGCAAGGGAATCTCGGCGGGGAAGCTGATCCATCCGCTGCGGCTTGCTGTTAGTGGTGTAGGTATGGGACCGGGCCTGTTCGAACTCCTGGAAGTGATTGGAAAAAATGAGGTGATCGCTCGTCTTGAACGTGCTGTGGAAATTTTATAATATCATTTAACATTCTTGTGTATCGTATGAACCTCTCTAGAAGTCTCCTCGCATTGATGTTGTTTATTGTCGGGTGCTCGAGTACTACCGTGATCGATACTGTCCCGAAAGGTGCCAAGCTCTATATGAACGGTATGTATATGGGAGTAACGCCGTATACACATTCTGATTCGAAGATCGTCGGTAGCTCGACGCAGTTAAAGTTTGAAAAAGAAGGCTTTGATCCATTAGTAGCCGTATTGAACAAAGATGAAAAAGCTGATGTCGGTGCTATTATCGGAGGAATATTTTTTCTTTTTCCGTTCCTGTGGACGATGGAGTATGATCCGATGCATACCTACGAATTAAAACTGGGCGGAACTTCGACTCCAACACAGACCAACGAAATCCAGCTTTCCAGTACAAAGGCAGATAAGCTCCGTGAGTTGAAGAAACTCCTCGATGAAGGCTTGATCACTGAGACAGACTATGAAAAGCAGAAACAGAAAATTCTCGACGAACAATAGCCAAGGCATCGCCTGATGCTCTTTAACTCTCTCGAATTTCTCGTATTCTTTCCGATCGTCACGATCCTCTACTTCCTGCTCCCCCAGCGGAACAGGACGCTGATGCTGCTTATTGCAAGCTGCGTCTTCTACATGGCTTTCATTCCGGTCTACATTTTCATCCTGTTCATTACGATCCTCATCGACTACTTTGCAGGTATGTGGATCGAGGACGCGGAAGGACCCAAGCGAAAACGACTGCTGCTCCTCAGTATTATCTCGACGTGTCTCGTTCTCTTTGTTTTTAAGTACTTCAACTTCTTCAACGATACCTTTGCATCGATCGCAGTTACGCTTGGTCTGAACTACTCGTTTGCAGGACTGGATATCATCCTGCCCATCGGACTTTCCTTCCACACGTTTCAGAGTTTAAGCTACGTCATCGAAGTCTACTACAGACGCCAAAAGACGGAGCGCGATTTTCTGACGTATTCGCTGTATGTCATGTTCTACCCGCAGCTTGTAGCGGGTCCGATCGAGCGACCACAAAACCTGCTCCACCAGTTCTGGGAAGACCATAAGTTTGACTATGATCGAGTCGTCAGAGGTCTGCAGCTCATGGGCTTCGGCTTCTTCAAGAAGGTCGTCATTGCTGACCGTTTGGCGCCGATGGTGAATATGGTCTACAACGATCCGGAAGGCCACAACGGGATCCAGGCGATCGTAGCGACGATCATGTTTGCCTACCAGATCTACTGCGACTTCTCGGGATATTCCGATATTGCGATCGGCGCTGCACAGGTCATGGGCTTTAAGCTGATGACGAATTTCCGGCGGCCGTACTTTTCGAAGTCGATCTCGGAGTTCTGGAAGCGGTGGCATATATCGCTTTCGACCTGGTTTCGGGACTACGTCTACATCCCACTTGGCGGCAACCGTGTTGCTGTTCCGCGGTGGTACTTCAATCTGTTCATCACGTTTCTTGTCAGCGGCCTCTGGCATGGGGCGAACTGGACGTTCGTCTGCTGGGGTGCGCTGCACGGCATCTATCTTGTACTTGCTATCCCAACGCAGAAATTTCGCGACGGCTTGAAGCGTGCGCTTGGTATCTCGAAAGTCAAATGGCTGAATACTGCGATACAGGTCGTCATCGTATTTATCCTTGCAGATTTTGCATGGATATTCTTCCGGGCGAATAGTGTCGGCGATGCATTTGTCATTATCGAGCGCATCGGGCAGGATGGCTGGGAATTCCTGCGTCGTCTCGTAAGTGGCGATATGGCGTATGTGACGAATGCGATCAAGACGCTCGGCTTCGATAAAGACGAAGTAATGATCGTCCTTGGTGCGATCGGCGCACTGAAGATCGTGGAGATCTGGCAGGAGCGTAAGGGCTCAGTACGTGAGCAGCTCTACCATAAGCCGATCTGGCAGCGCTGGGCATTCTACTATGTACTCGTGCTTGCCGTACTGTTCTTAGGCGCATACGGACAAGAAGTGCAATTTATTTATTTTCAATTTTAGGTTTTGAAGCTCTTCTTTAAACGGACGTTGTATTTCACACTGCCGCTGATCGTGCTGATCGGCGTAGTGATGTTTGCCGATCCGTTTAATTATTACCGGGCCGAGAGCTTCATTCCGCAGCAGGTTAAACTTAATACCAGCTACAAATTCCATTACTCGCTCTGGAAATGCATTGAGTATGAGCGCTATCCAGTGCCGAACATCCTGCTTGGCGATTCCCGCACCGATGCGCTCGGCACGGAGGCAGTGGAGAAGTATACGGCAGAGAAATGGTATAACTTCGCCTACGGTGGCGCAACCGTGCCGGAGATAACAGAGACGTTCTGGTATGCTACGGAGCATGTCGACCTGAAAAAAGTGTACATCGGCCTCAGCTTCAACCAGATGAATGGCTATAAACGCATGAACCGCGTACGTGAAGCCAGGGACATCATGAAGCAGCCGCTGCTCTATCCGTTCAATAAGACCGTCGTAAAAGCATTCTTCTATAATATCTATTACGGCGCAACCGGCGGCGATCCTGCGATAGGCGTTCCGGAGATGGCGCCGGATAGCTTCTGGAATTTCCAGCTTAAGGCCTCGGCAGAGAATTACTATTCGGCTTTCCGTTACGGTACGGAGTTCATGGACGAGCTTCGACAGATAGCCAAGCACTGCAAGGAGAAGGGGATCGAGTTAGTGATCTTTATCCCTCCGACGCATACCGATCTGCAGAAGCGCATCGCAGACTTCAGCCTGACCGAAGAGAATGCTAAGTGGATAGCCGAACTGCAGTCATTTGCCACCGTCATCAATCTTGACGTCCCGAACGGCTTCACCTCTGATCGGGAGAACTTCAAGGACCCATTTCATACTAAGACCCCGCAGTCTGTCGTTGAGATGATTTGGAAGCGTGACTCATTAAGCGTACCTTTGTCTCAATGATGTGGAATGCCGTTGGTCTACTAGTCGGATTTCTGTGCTTCGGCCTCATTGAGGTTATCATCCGCTGGCTCAACCCGCCCTTAAAACCACCGGAAGATGAGTGGGAGAAGTGGTCGAAGCTCTAGATCTATAATTATCTCTATTTCAATCGGTTAGCTCATCCTCTTAAACTAATATCTCGCTCGGAATTTGGTTTTCACCACAAAATACCCTATATTTGCACCCTATGCCTACTAAGGGCCTGATAACATCGGCAGATAGTCTGGGAATTCTCGAATGTCAGGGGTCGGTCGCATTAGCATCGCTACTGCAACAGATCGCCGGTTCGACGCGCGCGCGCATTGTCGGCAGCACGTCGTTTAATGATGCAGGCATGGCTACGGTCGACATTGCCGGCGGGCTCGCAGAAGTCCAGCATGCCGTTGAAACAGTTAAGGTTGCTCAGGGAGTAGCAAACTCCGCGTTCTTTGCTAAACCCGATCTTACAGCGATGAAGCTCCTGCTTTCGTCGCTTAATATTGCTGC
>JANWLI010000113.1 GCA_025450975.1 Candidatus Kapaibacterium sp.
AAGTTAAACGTGTTTGGCATCTTAAACTCCACCGGCGAACGCTTCTTCTTGTCTTTCTTCGCCTCTGCCATCGGGCCAGTGACACCGACCGGACGCTCCGGTCCCTTCAACGTGTACTTGATGCTCACCGTATAGGTAAACTGTACCGAAGGCTCGAGCATGTTCGGGCTTAGCACGACATCAAATTGGTTATAGGGGACCTTATTGTAGTAGTACGTGACCGGCTTTGCAGCAGTGTTAACTTTCGTATTTTTTTCGAGTGTAGTATTAACCGCTTGTATTGAAGCCGTATTAATAGCCGTGTAGTTGCTATAAAGCTGGAGTGGGTAATAACTCTGCGAAGATTCAGTAAAAGTCTGATTGAGCGGCTGAAATCGCAACCCCATAGCCGCAAAGTCGTCGATCTTATCCTTGATCTGCTTTAGACATCCCTTGCGGAGCTGAGAGTATTTTCCGGCAATGTCATTGACGTTATAGTCGACCTTTACGATGTCATAAATCTCACTGCGTGCAGCGGCAGTCATAATATCGTCAAGCAGATCGGGGTTTGTGTATGAGATATGAATATTCTTCTTGATCTCAAAACCTGTCGGAATTTCATTGTAGGTCTTGCTAAAGAGCTTCTTCTCAATAGCATACTCAAACACCGGCACCTGCGAGATCTGGTCGATGAGAATATCCGACTGCTTCAGCCCGATCTTCTTCATGTCATCGGTAAAGAGCTTAATGCGATCGTTGATAAGTAATGAAGTCGAATCGACCGACGAGCCAAGCTGGGTAACGGCAAAGATAGCCACATAGGCATCGGCCTTCACATTCGATAGACCAGTGATCGTCACGAGCATTGTCGTATCGTTGAGGAATTGCGTCATCGAACGCTGGTTGGTATTCTGATACGCATGGTTGTAGGCACTATTACCAGCGTTGCCACGCTCACCACGGATATCAAAGTGGGGTGCATTCCCGCTGGAAGCGTCGATCACTGCATTACCCGGGACCTGTGCATACGAAAGCGAGATTCCTACCAAAGATAGAAAACAAACGAGGGAAAGGATTTTCATAAACGAAGAGAGTTGGTGAATTACATCTTCCCAAACTCCCAACTCCAGCCGAAAGTCAATGACAAGAAGGTGAATTGTTATTCATCACGGACGCTCTAAAGTCCCGGAAAGACGCATTGTAGGTAGGCGTATGGGGGATAGACGGTATTGGCGTATGGAATGTAGACAGCAGCAGTACAAGACATCAATGGATTCTTCGCCTCGCTCCGATCGGCTCAGAATCACTGCATACTTGCAAATGTAATTCCCTGCTCGGTAACGATCATCGCCAACTTCTCATCATGCGGCTCATGAGGAAGCTGATCGACCTCCTGGACGCTGTAGGCAAGGCCGATGCGCTGGACGTTCCTTGGCAATGTATGTAAAAAACGGTCATAAAATCCTTTGCCGTAGCCGATACGATTGCCAAAGCCGTCGAAGGCGGCAACGGGCAGGATCACGGCATCGACGGAAAGACTGGTGACGATCTCGGCATTAGCAGGTTCGGGAATGCCGTAGGCGCCACTGGTAAGCACTGCTGGATCTTTGAGCAGCGCATGCTCCATGACTTCAACGCCCTCGATGCGACGGACAACCGGGACGATGACGGTAACGCCATTATCGATAAGATCGGCGATCAAACCGGAAGTCGATACTTCAGAGCGATAGCTGAGATAGCAGTGAACAGACTTCATGCCAAGGCTATCGATCAGTTCGATCGTCGCATTACGAATGAGACGCGAATAGGCGACATGAAGGAGTTCGGGAAGTTCGTCACGTCTGGCAAGCGTCTGACGGCGAATCTCGGATTTCGTAAGAATGGCAGTGTTCAACGGGTAACGACGAAAGGTACACTAACCGATTCGAAGCCGGCTGCGTTGCGAGCCGTAACAAAAACAGTATATATGCCGGACGAACACAAAGCAAGCGGCAAAGCAAGATGATTTCTACCAGACTGCAAACCGGCATGGTACGCTTCGGAAAGGACATTACCAAGCGCATCGTAGATGACGAGCGTCACTTGCGAGGATTCGAGGAGATCGAACTGCAACCGAGCATTACCATCGTGAATAGGATTCTCCGAAATGGCAATTCGGCCAACAAGACGCAGACCCTGGAAGTGACGACGGAAAATGTCGTCATTACAATCTTCAGGTGCAAGGGCAATGACCGAAGATCCGGCAACATCAAGGCATCCGCCGGAAAGTCCGGGAATCGAACCGGATGCAGTGATCACGGCAGACGAATCTTTAGAATAGAAATGCTGAAGAGGAATGGAAGCGACAAGGTCGTTAGTCATCAGGTCGATCGGAACAGGCGACTCGATCACGATCCGATAACGGCCGTTAACCGAATCGAAGGTAACGACGATCGAAGCATCGGTAAGCGACGGATGAAGCGACAGTTCATTGACAAGAAGCGAGACGACATCATCGTTATCAACGCCAACTTCGATGACGAGCGACGTCAGGCCAAATGGCGTGATATCACTTTTCGAAGTAATGCGAACTTCATCGCCGACGATCGTCGTATTGAGGGTAACGAGCTGCGGAATACCCTGAATGTAGACGGTATCGCGAAGCATCACGTAATTACCATTATAGATCTCGATGATAGCCGAATCGAAGGCAACGCCGGACTGATGCGAGTAGTCAAGTCTGACTTGAACGGTCTGGCCGCCATTAAGCGTCAACGGGAAGAGCGCCGAGTCGACAACGATGACATTCGGATTATTGGAAGTCACTTTGCTGATCGTTACCGGCGAGATCGAAGAATCGGTCAGCTGAAACGTCGAAAACTGATAGATCGAATCGATGCCGCATGGGATGGCAAGGATATCAGGCGACTGCTTGAGTACCTGATTCGGCAGGACGATAGCTTTGAGCAATGCCGACCGAAACCGGCCGCCGGTAGCAGTAACGCGGGCCATGGCTTCGAGGGCTTCTTCGTAAATCCCTGGAGCAACTGCCACAAAGCGAACATCGAGCTTAAGGGAATCGCCAGCTTCGATATCATGCGGCAACTGCGGGATCTTCGAGATCGTATAACTCGGAGGCGGCGTAACACTTTCGACGGTAACGGCACCTTCGCCAATACTACGAATGTGGATGAAGGTGTCGACGACGGCGCCGATCGGCAGGATGCCAAGATCGAGAAGCTGCGGCGAGAACTGCATCTCAGGTTTTCCAACGATGCCTTTGAACTCGCAATGGACGCCACCGGTAACATCGCCGGTGACGATGGATCTGCCGGTCTTGGTGCCAACCGGATCGTATCCGGTAAAACGGGCCATCATGTACAAGGTATCGTTAGGACCCATCCGATGCGGAAAGGTTATTGCAGCATCGATCGCATACACTTCAAAATAAACGGATGGGCCATGATCGTTAGCAGCGAAGAGATTCGTAATAACAATACTATCAATGCCTGCACCGCGTATGGTGTAGGGTATTTCGCGAACATCGTTGGGAAAGATCGTACCGAAGTCGATCGTATCCGGTTCGGTAATGACATCAGGCTGCTTCGAAGTTACTTCGCCTATGAGTTCGATGGTAGTATCGCCAGCAGTGGTCGTAATGATCAGGGCTGCAGTACGTTCACCACCAAGTTGCGGCTTGCAACGCAAAATAAAGTTAACCCGCTGACCTTTTGCAAGCGGAAAGGAAAGCTGCGTAGGAGTTATGAGAAGAAATTCTCCGGGGTTCGAATTACGGGGTTGGATGCGGATATCGAGGACGGTGAGATTCGCGGCGGCTTCGATCCCAAGAAAGGCTTCGCGATAAAAGCCAACTTTGACATTTTTGAAATACAGCGAATCGGTCGCAGGCAACAGCTGAGCATCTGCGGTAAGCGAGATGCAAGCGAAGAGAACCACGAAAAAAAGGGCTCGCGTATTACTGAACATACAGAAATCTGTCTATTCATTAACACGCGAGACCTACAAAAGTTACGTTTTTAGCGCCCCGTGGCCTTGTAACGGACGTAGCCGGTCGAATTCAAGGCCGATTCGGTGGGTGCCGGAAGTCCAGCTTCACGAGCCAGCTTATCGATGGCAGCTAAGCGCTCTTCACTTGGTGGATGCGTCAGGAACAGCCGCTCAAGATTGCTGGTCTTACCGGTCTTGGCAAGCGACTTTTCCATGAAGTACCGGATCGCTGCCGGATACCAGGGGCGACCGGGAATCGAGTTCAATGCATGGAATGACGTCGCATCGGCATCACGCTCGTCATTGCGGCTGAAGCGCAACATCGCCAGATTACCGGCGATCGAAGCTGCAACCTGGGCCAACGTCCCGGCATTATTACCCAGAACGATCGACGTCAGGGTGCTAACGCCATAGGCCTTCGTCATCTGCTCGGTGCTATGGCGATGGTCGGCATGAGTGATCTCATGTCCAATGACGCCGGCAAGGGTAGCTTCGTTATCGACGAACTTGATGAGGCCGGTATACACGTAGATCGGGCCTCCGGGAAGCGTGAAGGCATTGACGGTTTGGTCATCGTTGATAATAGTGACCTCATACCGGAAGTCCTTATTCTCGATAACGGGGCTCGTTAAAATCCGGTTGGCAATCCCCTGCACATAACTGCGTAGGGACTCGTCTCGTGAGATGGGGTACTCCTGGGGATGTTTAGCGATCTCTGCCTTAACCTGCTGGCCGAGGGCTATGTCATCTGCTTTGGAGAAGACATTTAACCCACCGCTGCAACCTATATAGATTGAAGCGTTTAGCAGAACGACCACTAGAAATCCATGCCAAAATGTACGTTCTTTCATAATTGTGAGATATATGTGATTTGACCTATAGCTGTAAGCATATCAAACACTGTTCCGTTTCAAGAAAAAAGGCAGCATCTCTGCCGCCTTTTTTCTTACGTAATTATAATCGGAGATTGTTACTTTGTGAACAATTTCTCATCGGCCGGAGTAAGGCTCGTTTTGATCGAAGTAAAGGTCATCACAAGATCCTGTGACCCGGTCGTAGTAATCTTATGGGCCATCGGAATACCGTTGACGGGGCGGAAATCGGTATAATCATTAACGATATCGCCTTCTTCATTCTTTATTTCTTTGCGGGTTACATACCCGGTCTTTTCGTCAACATACCAGCGTTCTTTGACAAATCCCTGTTTCTCAACTTCAAGGACATACGCCGGGCCGGAGAAGATATCCTTCATACCGGTAAGTTTGACGTTCATGCCTGGCTCTTTGACGCGAAGCTCTTCATTGAAGACCATTGAAGCCACATCGTACTTAGCACGTGGCTCTTCAACAGGATGAACTTCTCCCATCTGACCTTCATAGAGTTTCGTGCCATCTATCTTCTCTTCGATGACCGTACCATGAAATTCGAACTTCTGGTACTTTTTATTTGGCGAAGCGAATATCTGCTGGACTGTTCCAGCCAACTCGCCCTGCGGCATGGTCAGCACAAACTCACCGTTCTTTTCGATCGACTGTACCTTTTCCAGGCTCGGCTTATTGATCGCCTTATGAAGCTTTTCGAGTACTTCATCAAGCGAAAGCTTTGACGGAGCAATCGTTTCTGTAAGATTCTTAACTGGGTTAAGGTCAAGGTCAACGAGTTTTGGCTTTCCAAAACGCTCTACTTTCGATAGGATCTTCGATCCGTCCCCCGTAACGATCACATGAAGATCGTTGGGCGGGAAGACTCGCTTTGCAGTCTCACGAAGATCGGCTGCCGTAAAATTCTGGACTCGTGATGGATAAGTATCGTAGTAATCTTTCGGAAGCCCATACTGATAAATACTGAGCAACTTCTCACCGGTAAGATTAGGATCGGCAATGTCCATAAGATATTTGCCGGTCACAAGACCTTTCGCGAAATCCAGCTCCTGTTTTGGAATATCTTCATTGGAGAGGCGACGGTACTCGAGTAACATTTGCTCAATAGCAGAATCGGTAACCGAGTTCCGAACTTCGGCAACACCAACGAGTGTACCACGATCAAGCGAGGAAGTTAACGATCCACCTGGGGTGTAGGTATATCCATGCTTTTCACGAATGTTCTGGAAAAGACGGTTCTGGAACCCGATCAGCCCGTTGCCTGCAAAGATTGCAGCGACAAATCCGGCTTTATCATAGTCCGGATCAGTACGAGACAGTCCTAAACGCTGAATACGGATAGACGACTGAACCGACGAGGGACGATCGACAAGCGTATACTGCATCCCCTTCGTTTCTGCTAATGAAGGGTAGAGTGGACGATGACGAGCACCCTTTTTCCAATCGCCAAAATTCTTTTCCAGGATCGGGACGATCTCCTTTTCTGTAACATCACCGATGACGGCGATCATCGTATTTTCTGCGGAAAAATACTTATCATGCCAACCAGCTATGACATCACGAGATACTTTCTTGATCGATTCTTCGGTTTCGAAATTGCCATACGGATGGTCACCATAGATCAGGCGACGCCCCATACGTCTGCCTGGATCGCTAGAATTCTTCTTAGCAGCCTTCAGGGATGACTCTGTCGTACTGACGTACTTCGCAACTTCATCCTGAGGGAATGAAGGGTTGCGCATCATATCGGCATAGATGGGAAGGATATTACTCATATCCTTCTTTAGGAAGCTGCCGAAACAGTTCATTGCATCAACACCAGAGTTCGCATTGAACGTCGCTCCGAAGAAATCAAGCTTTTCAGCGATATCGTCAGCCGTGCGGGCCTTGGTACCTTTTTCAAGCAAGCTTCCTACTGCAGCTGCAGCGCCGATTTCTTTTCCATCGGCGGCAGTACCTGCCATTACCATGGCGCGGAAATAGACGATCGGCTGACGGTTATCCGGCACGATGATAACACGAAGCCCATTTTTCAATGTAGCTTCTTTATAAGGTGGTAGCACTGTTTTGGGTACTGAACCTGCAGACGGCTTAGCCGGGCGCTGCGCGTTTGACAGTCCAAAACCAGCAACTAAAGTTAGAACAATAAATAAGATCTTTTTCATGATACTCTCAATTAACCTTTTGGTGGGACTGTGTAGACAATTACAGATCTGCCATTCTTGGTCAGATACTTTTTCGCAACTCGCTGAATATCCTGCTTTGTCACAGCAAGATACTTATCCAATTCTGTATTTACACGACGTGTATCGCGGAAGATAGTATAGTAATGCGAGAGCTGGAATGCAACGTTATCAATACTGCTGGCATTCGTAATGAAATCCTTGATCGTCTGGTTACGGACTTTCTGGAATTCTTCCTCACTGATCCCATCTTTCTGGAGCTTCTCAATTTCTTCGTCCAATGCTTTGCGGACATCCGGGACTTCCTTCCCTGCTTTAGCAACTGCCAGGAATCCGAAGATGCCGTCTTTTTCCATATTGAGGACTACCTGATCAATACCGACTACAAGCTGATCTTGATCTTGTAGACGTTTAACGAGACGTGAGCTGTTGCCTCGGGCGAATACATTCGTCAAAAGATCAAGGGCATACATGTCTTTGTCTCCCTCCGGTACCGTACGCCATGCATACGAAACTGCTGGAAGCGGAGTGTGCTTTTCCGCTACTTCGACATAACGCTCTTCAGCTTGGGCAGGCTCGGGCGTATAGGCACGAATGATGTCATTACCGCGCGGAATCGCACCGAAGTACTCTTCGATCGCTTTTTTCGCATCAGGGGTTTCGAAATCTCCAGCGACAACGAGTACGGCGTTATTCGGCACGTAGAACGTACGATAGAAGTCTGTGAACTCTTTGATCGTTGCCTGGTCGATATACTGGGCCTGTCCGATCGGGGTCCAGTTGTACTGTGACTTTTTGAAAACAGATTCCATCACTTTCAAAAAGAACGTACCATATGGCTGGTTATCGTAGCGATTGCGACGCTCTTCTTTGACAACCTGACGCTGCGTTTCAACTCCGCCGCTGTCGACATGAAGCCAACTCATGCGTTCCGATTCCATCCAGAGTGCAAGGCGAAGCTGGTTCGACGGTACGTTCTCCTGATAGAACGTTCTGTCGAGTGAAGTATGAGCATTTAGTTCTCCACCCGTTGCCTCGATCATTTTTCCATATTCGCCACGTTTGATCTGGTCGGTAGCTTCAAACATCAAGTGTTCGAAGAAATGGGCAAAACCGGTGCGATCCGGCCGTTCGTCTTTAGAACCGACATGATAGTACACACGTACTGCAACGACAGGGGCACTACGCTCCTGATAGAGGATAACGTGCATTCCATTCGAGAGATCATACTCTTCGAATTTAATGGGCTTCATGAGCTGCTGCGTCTGGGCGTTAAGCCGATTGAACGGCAATACCGCTAGAAGCAGCATGAATGAGAATAGATGCTTCATATTATAATATATGTAAGTTACTGAAATCTTCTAATATGGGGTCCGACAACCAAAGGTAAACGCCTTGCATAAAGCTTTGTTTCATGCCAGATTTCTCGAATGTTGAGGATAATATACGATCTCCACCCAAACCCCTCCGGGAGCTTGTAAGTAGAATGATTCCGAACTATCCCTATGGATATCAATCCTTGCGTTATTGCGGCTGGCAAGGCTCTGGAGCTCCTCACGGGAGTCTACACGAAACGCTATATGGGGCGGATGCTGAGTAGGGGTCACAAAAGCGATTTTTACACCTGCAGCAGACAAAAACCCCCAGGTAGGGTCAGAGTGGAGGACCTGTAATCCAGGCAAAGCCTCTTGAAAAAAGACTATATCCTTCTCGATCGATGTACTTTCGACCGCCACATGATCAAACTCAACTGCCATTCCTATCCCTTTTTAACGGGATTAATAAACACAAAGCATTGAAGATTAGTCCTACGTAGACCGGCTCGACACCAAATATATATTCCGGTGCTGTCGCAGACCCCATATTGACACCGAAAATATAGGCACAAAGGGCTGATCCGCCTCCGAAGAGGATTGCTAATTCCGTCTGCTTAGCCGAGCGACGCCAAGACGGCATGTAGGCTAAAACAAGGGGTAATAATATGGCGGGAACAAGGATAGAACTAAGTGCATACCAAACGAGATAGACCTTTTCAGATAGAAGAATTATGACAACCGAGATAAATGCCGTTAGGACAAGCCCGACCCGAATCCAACCGTTTATACGGTTCTCATCACCGTCTTTATTGAACACTCGCCACAGTATATCCCTACCTAATATTGAGGCACTTGTAAAGAAAAACGAATCGACAGTACTAAGAACCGTAGCTAACATTCCTGTATAGAATACTCCTTTGATCCCTAGTGGTAGAATTGCTTCTGCCAAGGCCGGATAAGCAGTGCGACTATCGGCTAACGTAGGAAACGCTGCCCTTGCATACAGGCCGGCCATATTCGTCATTAGGTCAAACAGTATCCAAAACCCGACTGATATTAGTATTCCCTTCCGTGCTACTGATACGTTGCGAGCAGCAAAAACTCGTTGATGGATATTCGGGTCTGCAAGCGTGGTGAGTGCTCCAATATACCAAACTAGTATATACCAAATGCTATAGGAACCGAAGGGTTCTAAATGGGTTGACGGGAGATTGGATGTTAAATAGTCGACGCCTCCGTACGTGTCCACGGCAAAAGGAATGATTGTCGCGAACCCAACGAACATGATTACAAACTGCAGCAGATCGGTTCGGATCGAAGCACGGAAACCACCATAAAAAAGATAGAGAATCGAACTAAGCACTGCGATCAAAATTCCTAAGGCATAAGTAATGCCAAAGAACCATTCATACAGCGTTGCCAGCATCATCACATATGCTGCAGGGGTGGTCATAAAACTCGAGACAACGGCCGCTAAGTAACCAACCCGTGAGCCATAAGTTGCTCGCATTTTATCAGGTATTGAAACATGGCCGCGATCATTGTTCACCTTGTGAGCCAAAAATAAGGCGAATAGTATTCCCGCTACATAGTAAGGAACTCCAAATACTACCCACATGACCAGACCATTGTCGTATGAGTACTCGCCTACTCCAAGAATTCCTCCATACCATGTAGATACTAAACTCGCGACAAAGGCCGGAAGCGTAAGCGTCCTTCCAGCGAGCATATATTCTTCAACTTCAGTACGAGCCTTGCGCTTACGAATAATTACAAAGCCGGCAACAGCATTTGCAACCAGATAAAAAACGACAATTGCTATATCTACGGGTGCGAGCTGTGGCAGAGAGCTGTCCATAGTTAGAACATATGGGAGACAAGCAACGCCCCGCTCCTAATAGCTACTGCCCCACCAATTTCACTACTGACCCTGTTACTGAGCCCGTCTCTTTCTCCGAAGACCATCGTAGCATCCTCCAAAGGATATAGTAGCCCTCTTGTCGTTACACCTTCAGCTTGCGGCAGCGGAGTCAGGGAGACGATCGTATTCATAGCAAGGTTTAAGGAAATCGCATTCCTTTTTGTTGTCAAGAAACGGTGAATAAGTGTTT
The DNA here is from genome assembly GCA_025450975.1 of Candidatus Kapaibacterium sp. Taxonomy (GTDB): domain Bacteria; phylum Bacteroidota; class Ignavibacteria; order Palsa-1295; family Palsa-1295; genus JANWLI01. The sequence continues at coordinate 10,458 of JANWLI010000113.1, forward strand.
CATCATAAGCAACCAGTTCTTCAAAATCGTCAGTGAACCGCTGCATAACACTAAAATTGGTAAAGACGTGATCTGTCCGTCTGCCATGAATCCCAAAGACCGTTAGTCTGACCTCATCGCCGGTCGATGCGATGAAGCGCAGGGCCTTTTCGAAGTCGTTCGAATATTGCTCTGGCATTGAAATAATTTGTGTACCTTGAGCATCATAGAAATCAGCAGCATCCTGTGTTAATGAGTCCATATCGCCAACGATAGCGTCCAGTCTAATCGCATGTCGCATTGCATACTTGGCTGCGCCATCTGTAGCAACTATCATAGCTGCACTTTCTTCGTCTAAAATGCGGCGAACGAGCACTGCATTAGGCTCTTCTCCATCAAGAATGAGGATGGCTCGTTTGGACATCTTTAGAGCCCTATTTCGAGAGCGGCAAAAACATGTCGTGGCGCTGCAACAAAAAAACCGAGTCCACTTTCTACGTACGTCGTGTAGAGTGTGTTTAGCAAATTTTGTACTTGAACTTTAATCGCCAGTTTCCCTTGTCCAAAAAGCTCTCCGAGATTAAATGTCGCCCCTGCATTGAAAACAACGTACGGATCATTCCGGAATGTCTGAGAGTTAATAAGATCTCCATAGATCGCTCCCTGATAGTGCCCACTGATTGAAAGCGATACCATGTCCATGGGCTGATAGAAAATACCAAAATTGGCGACAACGGGTGGAAATCCAATAGGCGTCTTCCCTACCACAGTATCCGGATCAATATACGAACTGAATTCGAGGATTTCATTGTGGCTTATCGTAATATTGGCTGAAAGTGTTAGAAGTTCGGCAAAAGCAATTTCAGTAGAAAATTCCAGACCGTAATGAAGCACGCTTTCTGCGTTACCAACGATAGATGAACCGAACTTATCTGTTTCTCCTGTCTTGATCAACTCGTCGATAAAGCTCATGTAGTATCCGCCTAAAGTCGTTCGCAAATGGACTCCCGACGACAGGACCTCTTCCAGTGTTAGGCCAAGTTCATAGTCATATAACTTTTCAGGTCGAATCTTTGGACTCGAAAAATCATATGTTGCAGACTGAGTTCTGTTAAAATTAGGTTCGCTAAAGAATGCAGCATTGTAATAGTCGGTTAGCCTTGGCTCCCTGGCCGTAAAAGAGAAGCTGGCAAAGCTGCGGAGATTATCCGATATTTTATAGTTCAATCCAATTCGTGGATTGATGAAAGTGAATGGGACTTCAAACTCATAGTTTGTCCATCCCGGGAGTAACCCTTTTTGCGATGCGCTATTTGTATCAATAAAAAATGGTTTCTCGTCATAAAATCTGTACTTCTGATTTACAAATTGGATAGACGTAAGAGCACTTAGATCCTCTGTGAAGTTATACTGCTCCGAAGCATAAACAGTAAAAATATTTTTGCCTCCACGATACTCATAGAAATGATAGTCCGAGGGCAGATCCGTCGGCAATGTGTCGGCAGAAAGGAGTTGCCCCCAATGAAATGATCGATGAATACGGACTTCTCCACCTAGAGAAAACTTGCCGCTTTCACCGTGTTTCCACTCAAATCTAGGCAGCCATCCGAATTGTTTATTCTCAACAACTGCATGGGTTAACTCTTGACCGAGGGTGTCGTCTAAGAGCCCCGTGAACCCATATCTAGCTCCATAAACTGGAAGTAGTCTGTAGTACTCACTGTGGCGATATCCCGTAAATGCTTGGACCCATGTTCCGTCAAAGTCAAAGAACCCATCCCCTTGAATATAGAAGAGGGTATTTGCAAGCCGCGCGTCGTCGCTAATATCCCATGTTGAGAGGAGTTCATAATGCGGTTGGAAGAACTCTTCGCGTTCCTCATTACGACGTTCATAGGCAAAACTCTCTGACCAATTGATCTTTCGAAGATCTTCCTCCTTAAAATTTGATCGTGATGAATCATTAGGGAAAATTCCATAATAGTCAAGACCATCCTTGACCGGACCGCCATAAAAATTGAGTTGCAGAGAAAGGTCATCAAAGTACCCAGCGGCCGAGAAGTGATAGCTTAGGAAATTCATGAACGATCGATTGCGATACCCGGAGCTCTTTGTTTGTGAAAGGTGGCCATAGATCATATACGTCTCATCAATAAGTCCTGAATTTCCAGAAAGTGCTGTCTTACTAGTACTGTATGACCCTCGGCCGAATGTAAAAAGAAAACCTGGATCAGGGCTCAGCATGGTTTTGACATCGATGGAGCCGCCAATTGCAGCAGGCCCATAAAATGCACTCCCCGCTCCACGTTGCAGCTCAATTGAAGATGCACTCAAGGCAAGATCTGGCATATCGATCCAGTAGACAAAATGATCCTCTGGGTCATTTTGGGGCACGCCGTTGACAAGAATGGACTGGCGGCGTTGGTCGAATCCGCGGATATTTGCAAATGAATACCCAATACTCAATCCACTCTGGGACCAGGTTACGACCGAAGGAAGCTGCGACAAGATATTCGGCACATCCTTAAAATCTCCTGCTTGTTTAAGTTCTCTTGCATCAACTTTTTCGATAGGAGCGGGAGTAGTCGATTCTTCCGAAGGATACCCTGTTACGATCACCTCTTTTGCAAGAGTACCTTTAACAGAATCCTCTGAATCTTGGGCAAAAAGGATGACAGACTGGAGAGCAAGTAATACTAGTAAAAGTTTTCTCATAATAAAAAGAAAAACGTTTTCCTCCCAATCATCCCGGAGAAGAAAACGTCATACAAAAAGAAAACTTTCTGCCGTTTCCCTCCGCCGGCATGAACCGGATCAGGTGATAAGGGTATTATCTCAGCCTCTCCTATTTGGAGCGACACCCCTAACGATGCATTGCAAATATACGATTACTTTGCGAGCGTCATTCGCCTGGTAAGAATCGTATTGCCTGACTTCAACTTATAGAAGTAGATCCCACCTGGCCAATTCGTCGCATCAATTTCGATCGCATGGCGTCCGGCAGCAAATTTCTTATTTGCTATAACCTGTACTTCACGACCAATAATATCAAATACAGATAGCTTGATTGCCACAGCGCGCTTTAGAGTAAAACCAATCGTTGTTTTCGGATTGAACGGATTAGGTTTATTCTGCTCTAAAAAGATATCCTTCGGTCCCCCAAGCTCAAACTTTAGTGGAGTTGTAACGTCGATAATTGAATCATTCGCTCCGAAAACTGCAAGACGGTAATAAATATCAATATCACGTTTAAGTGTTGGGAGTTTTTCAGATGCCGAGTATAGCGATCGGGAAACAAGGTTGTTGCCCTTTTCAATCGGCCTGCGTGCAGGCACAGAAAGCACCTTTTCGAATACTCCAAACGTGGCAATGCGTCGCTGCAGTTCATATCGCACCGTCGCGTATTCACTCGATGCTTTCCATGCGAAGCCAACTTTTGAGGTCGAACTTTGGTCTAATGCAAGCACAGCATGCTCAAGTAGTACCGGCGAACTCGTCATTACCATCCGAGCTTTGCCATCCAACTTCAGCGTGATCGGGACAAGTTTAGTTTTCCCTGAGCTATCAGAGATGCGTAAAGGTATAGTAGACCGAGCAGTTGACGCTGAAAGTTCTTCAAAATGAAATATTGCCATCGCAGATCGCAATGTGTCCCTTACGGCAATAGCAGAGGTTCCGGCAAATTCTTCGGGAATTTCTCTTGCTCTATGGATAAAGTGTAATTCGTCAATAGCAACGGATACCTCTTTCGTGTGACCCAGCATGATCGAGGATATATTGTTGGGCATAAAACTGTGCGTGATCGAATCGTCAAAGATAGCGTCTACAAAGAGCTGTTCAAGCCCGTCAGCATTTCGACTCCATACAATGTGATGCCAAGCCCCATCAACTACAATTCCATTACTCACGAGTGACGCTTCATTGCCAGATCTTCCGACAAAGAGTTGCCCGTAAATATTGACACCGACCTCAACAAGTTCTTCTCCACCAGACCCGGAAAGTGTCATGATTCTGGTCGATGGCTCAATCCCTTGCTGCCACCACTCGATCGTAAATGGACCGGAAAAGAACTTTGCGACGTGCTCTGGCGGTAGCATCAACTGTGCATTCCCAAGGAGCAACGCACGTGAATTATTATTCCACTGTGTAACACATCGGATCGTCCGTTCAAACTCGGCAAAGGAGCTAGCGCTAAATCTAAACTCGGAAGATTGCGGAGAAACGAGTCCCCATTGCAACGGATCAGCTGTCTGTCTTGACTTTGGAGTGCTTTTCTTTCCTTTTTTTGGCTTCTCTGTAGGAACGACTACAACTTCCTGGCCACGCTCAGCAAGTGCTGCACGCACAGCCATTTCGGCATTGATCTCCGGAGCAACAAACACGAAGTAGTAGACAACACTGCCTGTAGAAGGAAACGGCCGAGAACTTTGATTGACTGCGATCACACGACGGTTTCGCTCTACCTGAAATAGCCCTGCTCCATTAACATAGCTCTCTAGCGCTTCAGGTTCTTCCAAGGACCCATGAGACATAAAAGCACGCGCAAACTTCATCTGCGTAGGCACGTTGACAGCTGCCATGCGCTCGATCCCGGCTTTCGGAGCATTTGCGACAATGGCAACGACAAAAGAGTCCCCGGATACAACTTCCTGGGGAACATAGACTTCTCGTATCTTTCCCTGGCCAAAAATTGGAGTCGACCAGAGTAAAACGTAAATGGTCCAAATTATGCGCACTGGTGGATAGAAAACAATTCTTGTGCCCGGAGGTTGCACAAAGGACACATAACCCCTTTAATTACACATTATTAATCGTACAATTAGAGGTCGAATCTTAGTCCGAACACCATTGACTGATCGAGGCTCCGGCGTGGCGAGATATTCCGATCATAGAGGATATGCATTGTGTAATCGATGCTGAAAATACTATATTGAATACCTGCCAAAAGCAACGAGCCTACGCGGCTGTTTTCAATACCTTCACTAAAACGGTCCTTTGTGAGAGCCACCGTTCTGCTACTCATTCGAAAAGTGAGATCGTCAGTAATATTATTCGAATATGCAAGCTCCAGGATACCGCTGTATCCTTTCTCTACAGTAAACTGGTCCTGTACTTTAGAAAGTGGGTTGTTCTCATCGATAATAAACTGCCGATTCTGAGCCAAAATAAACTTATTAGTGATCGTTTGCTGATAAGCATAGCCAGCACCAATGATAAATTCAAATTCTTCAGACTCATCCTCTGAAAAGATGTGTGTTTTATGTCCGAGGAAGAGGCTTTCGTAAAGGAAAAGTGGATCGAGGAACGTTGTCTCTACGGTATCGATCATCCCTTTCCCCATCTCCGTTTCACCGGTTATCTCAAAAAATAGCCGGAGCCCCAGCTCCTTGACGAGAGTCCTCGATGGGACTACTGTAAGGATTAGGTTATCCTGTGTTTTTACTGGCGCAGCATCGGCACTCACCTGAGCTCCATACTGAGCAAACAGCGTGCTATTAAATTGCTGGGGTTCTCCTTCGTAAGAAAAGCGTGACTGGACTTGCATCTGCCATTGCAGATTCTCACTCTCCTCACCGTCGTTGCTTATCTTTCCGTAAGTAAATCCTATATTTGGCGAGAAGGTAAATGTTGTCGTACGGTCAGGCGCAGAGATGACTTCTTCAATCGGAGTTTCAGAAACGATCGAATCGACGGCGCTTCGAATGGTGGTATCGGGAGGGGCGATAGTCGTATCCTGTTGTCCAAAAGCACTTCCGACAACGAATAACATCAGTAAGGCAAGCACGTACCGTCGCTGGGTGTGGATTAACATCCTTGTCTTCCTTTAATCAACGATAATACGACACTTATAACTATTGAAAAATTCACCCAGCAAATACTGCCAGGAATACGGACTTAAGACTTATTCCGCATTTCTTTCAAATAGTCAAGTCGGTCTTTAAGTTGCTCTTTAGGTATTAACAGCTTGTCCATGCCATAAATGGCATCGTCATATTTCCTAAAGGTAAGCTCATAATCCTTACTCATAACAATAGCTTCCTCTGGACAAACTTCCTCACAAAAGCCACAGAAGATGCAGCGGAGCATATTGATCTCAAAGCGGACGGGGTAGCGTTCTTTCAGCAGTTCTGTCTCCGATGCCTGAACTTCGATCGCCAGTGGCGGACAAACCCGCGAGCATAAACCGCATGCAACACAACGTTCTGCTCCATTGTCTTCCTGAACCAGCACCGGCCGGCCGCGAAACGCTGACGGCGCTTCCCACTTCTCTTCGGGATACTGGCGTACAAATTTGGGACGAAACAAGTGTTTGATAGAAGTGTAGAGGCCGCGAACGATCTCCGGTAAGTACAACCGCTCCCAAAACGACATCTTCCGTTTCGGTTTTGGATTATTGTATTTAGAGCGATACTTCATATCTTACGAGAAGAGATACATTTTTTCGTAGGCAGTCAACACGATGTTCACAAGCCCAAGTGGCAACAGTACTTTCCACCCAAGGTTCATTAGCTGATCATAGCGGAAACGCGGAATCGACCAACGCACCCACATAAAGAAGAAAATGAATCCAAGGATCTTAACAAGAAAAGCGACAATACCTAAGATCGTAACAAGTGTGGGATCTAAGCCTAGCCCATCAATGAACGGGATATGCCAACCGCCAAGGAAGAGAACGCTCATCACAGCACTGGCTGTAATCATATTTGCATACTCAGCAAGGAAGAAGAGTGCAAACTTCATCGAACTGTACTCTGTATGATATCCACCAACAAGTTCAGGCTCCGCTTCCGGCAAGTCAAATGGCTGCCGGTTCGTCTCAGCAAAAGATGAAGTCAGAAAGAGAATAAATGCTAATGGCGCACGCAGGATATTCCATCCATGCTCGATCTGTGAGTTGATGATGCCCCCCATGTCAAGGGTGCCTGAGAGCATAACAACGGCAATAAGAGCAAGACCTAACGTAAGTTCATAGCTGATCATCTGCGCGCTCGATCGAAGCCCGCCAAGGAGCGAGTACTTAGAACCGCTCGACCAGCCAGCAAGCGTTATACCATAGACACCGACTGAAGTAAGCGCTATGATGTATAGCACACCAATATTAATATTGCTGGCGACTGCAAGGTTAATCGTCTGATCACCGATTACTATGCTCCCTCCAAACGGCACAATGGCAAGCACACTAATGGCAACGGTGATCGATATAACGGGTGCTAACCAGTGGAAAAACTGCTCCGCTTTTGCTGGAGAGATGTCTTCCTTTAGTAAGAGCTTCAACACATCTGCAGCAGGTTGTAGCAAGCCGAATGGGCCGACACGGTTCGGACCAATACGATCCTGCAGCCATGCGCTAACCCATCGTTCGAGCAACACCATATATGCTACTGCAGTCAGAACTGCGAAAAGCACGATGACGATCTTTACTAGAGCTTCTATCAGCATGTATTAAATAACTTCAGGTGCGGTATCGACCTGGTAAACTTCACGATAGGTAA
>JANWLI010000114.1 GCA_025450975.1 Candidatus Kapaibacterium sp.
GCCGTTGAAAACGTTGACGAGGCAACGGCGAAGGCCACATCACTTGGCGGAACGACGATCCTGGCACCGTTCGATGTCATGGATTTCGGCCGCATGTCGATCATCAAGGATCCGACCGGTGCGCAACTCTGCCTCTGGCAGCCTAAGCTGCACACGGGTGCCGGTGTCACTGACGATCCGCATGCATTCTGCTGGTACGAACTCAACACGAACGATCCTGAGACTGCAGTCAACTTCTACACGAATCTCTTCGGATGGACGACAGGCGGAAGCCCGGAATACATCGAGCTTAAGCAAGGCGATGTTACGTTCGGCGGTATCATGAAGATCAAGGCCGAGTGGGGCAACGTCCCGCCGCATTGGCTGAGCTACATTCATGCACCGAATGTCGAAGAGACGACAAACAAAGCGCTGACACTTGGCGCGAACATCGTTGTTCCGCCGATGGAGATCCCGAATACGGGCAAGTTCTCTGTTATTGCAGATCCGCAGGGAGCCGTCTTCGCGCTCTATCAGCCAAAGACCGTTACTGCGTAAAGAATCTTTATGATTCAAGTAGAAAGCCGGATCATATATCCGGCTTTTTCATTTACCGAATAAAAAAAGGGGACCTGACTCTTGTCGGCCCCCATGCCATGTATATCTGATCTGATAAGTGATAAAACGGGAGAAAAAATCTAAAAACGCTAAAATCTTTGAAAATTTAGTTAGCTGAGGGATTATTCTTGCGGGCTTCGGCTAAAAGCAAACTTCATCTTTTTAACGAATACAAAAGTATTCACACAGCAAACTATTAACATATATTCACAAATACTGCGCCAAGGCTGTAAGTCCTTTGTTTATAGAGTTGGTGCTGGCAAATAGGTGGAATATCTTACGTTCGGCAAGTTATCCACTAAAATCCTGTACATTTCATAGTACATCGTATTTTAAGCTAAAATCGCGGTTTTTCGTTAATAATCGTTCATTCTGGGCCATTCGTGGTAATATTTCCGGACTTGCGTTGTATATTAGTCATCGTAATCACGAGACCATCTATGAAAACTTTCATTCGTCTGTTTCTTTTGTGCCTTATCCCCATTACGCAATCAACAGTATCAGTAGCTGCCGAGTCAGTTCACCTGTTCCTTAAAGGGAGTAACGGTAAGACCTATAAGACGTCTACCGATGCCAGCGGCAAATTCAGTTTCGATAATGTCGAGCCCGGCAAGTACGAACTTGTGTGGGTACTTCCCGACGGCACGACGCCCGAGAAGATCGAATCTGCGGCGATCGAAATCGAAAGTTTTTCCTGGGGCCTATCCCAGCGGACGACAGAGACGCCAACTGCGGCACAAGCTCCTGGAGGTACCGGACGCCCATCACCGAGTGGCCCATCAGGCGGAGCGCCGACAGGCCAGCCCGCACCACCTCCGGGAATTGGCACAGGCGGAAGTAGCGGTAGTGGAGATCGTACAAAGTCTCGCAGCAACATCCAAAATAACTTTACCTCTGAAGACTTCAGAGTAGTCGCTGGCGGAAAGTACTATGCCGTTGTCTTGAAGGATGTAGTCATCTCAAGCCTATCCAGCTGCGAAGGCGCGTGTGGCAAGATGGCCATTAATGAGAAGGGCCTGCCAGGCAAGAAAAAAGGTACTCACTAAAAGTGTACATTGTTAAATTAGAATTATTTATGAAGAACTTCATTCGCATTCTCCCCCTCCTGCTAGCGCTTTTCGTATCACAGGCATTTGCGGCCACCGGCCAGCACCTGCAGTTACGGGAAACCAAGACAAAGAAGACGTACGATGTAAAGACCGATGCATCGGGAAAGTTTACCTTCGATAAGATCGAAGCCGGGACCTATGATCTGGTCTGGGTGCTGCCCGATGGTACAACACCCGACAATACCGAATCTGCCTCGATAGATATTCAGAGCTTCTCCTGGGGTGTATCGAATATGGGCAGTCATGGTGGTGGCAGTGGAGGTGGAGCAGGCAAAACTGTAGCAGCCTCAACGACCAAGACAGATGACGATAACGATGGCGCTGGAGATGCACGGCAGATCAAGAAGTCGAAGAGCAATGTCGGGAATAACCGCACGATCAACACGACGCGCGATAATATTAAAGGCCAGAGCAAGTCTTCGAACTTTAAGTCCTCAGGCGGCGGCACATACTATGTCGTCGTTCTCCAGGATATCCTTGTTACCGGCTTGACTGACTGCCCAGGTACGGTTAGCGGTATGGCGATCAACGAGAAAGGACTCCCCGGAGAGAAAGGAACTAAAAAAGGTACAAAGTAACTAAAAAGGTATGAAATATTTTGTCCAGTTTGCTTTATTGTTAGCTGTCATTGTTGGCAGCCCGTCATACTCGTTTTCCGGGAAGTTCGATATCCATCTTCGCGATAAAGAAGAAGGAAAGACGTATCGATGTAAAACCGATAAAAACGGGAGGTTTTTATTCGAGAAGGTACGCCCCGGCACGTATGAGCTAATCTGGCTTATTCGTGAAGGATACGGGGAAATCCAGTCATGCGAGGTGGAAATAACGAATTTCTTCACAGAGAAAAGAACAACGGGGGCAAAGGAAGTTGTAAACAAAGCAGATGTCCACTTCGGGAATGCCCAGAAGGGGGAGGCCTTCAAAGTGACTTTCCTGCCTGAGAAAATGCTGACAACCGGTGAGCGCTTTTTTGTCATTATAAAGGAAGGGATTGTCGTTTCTGACGAATCGATCGTCCAGGGAGTTTGCGCTAAATTGTCTGTCAAAGCGAAAAGATCACCCGTTGACGATGACGGTATAAAGAAAAGCACAGTTCACTAAGCATCACCCTAATAATACTGTCTTTGATCCTATTCAGATTCACCGCCTGTACCCGGGTAGGGTAAAAAGTGGCGAAATTGAATTTCCACAATTTCCACGATTTTCGCCTGAAAATCGCGTCTTTGCATAATAACCGGAAAACCTTTCTCTTTTTTCGGATTGCTGGCATAAAATTTCTTATATTTGCATTCTGTGGTTCTGCCGCAGAGTCCAGAATACAAATCTGAGCCCTGCGGGAGAATCCCTAAAAGTGCTGGTTCTATAGTTCATTATTCATCATCAAATAGCAGGAAATAACCCCCTTATGAAGGTACATTCTTTATGGGGCGGGCTGTTCACAGTCTTAGTAGCGGTTGCGTTACTAATGGCTTCCCCGGAGAATAGCTCTGCCAAGGGGAGTCGAAACGGAAACAAGAAGACGGTCAAGAAAGCATCTCACAGCGTGGTCACTAAACAACGCCGTGCGAAGCTCTCCAAGAGGTATCGTCGCCCTGTACGCCGTTCGACTCTCTCAGAATCGGAAAAGTCGGAGATCATTGAAAAGATCAACGCATTAGCAAAAGCCGAAGTCATGCCCGAGATCCCCTCGGCTGAACTCGAGCCTGAATATGCTACGGATGCGACCAATGTTGCCCTGTCGGAAGATATTGCCCAGGCTGCACGCGAAGAAGCCGAAGAAGATGACGTCGTCATCGAGATCGATCAGTTCTTCGCTGCTCGCCCAGGTACGGTTGACGTTGTGCTCGACCCCAACACATCCCGCGATCGCCAGTCGGACTTCACACTCTTTGATGAAGTCGATCCCCATGTTTCGGCGACCCGCTCCGATGTCATGCAGCATATCATTGACTGGTTAGGTACCCGCTACCACTTCGGTGGCGATAGCCGCACCGGTATCGATTGCTCGGCATTTGTCCGTCAGGTATTCCGCTCTTCGTTTAACGTCGAGCTTCCCCGTACGGCAGAAATGCAGGCAGATCTGGGCCAGAAAGTAGGACGTCAGGAACTCCAATTCGGCGACCTCGTCTACTTCCATACGGCCAATCATGCATGGATATCGCATGTCGGTATCTACATCGGCGAAGGACTCTTCGCCAACGCCAGCTCATCGAAAGGTGTGACTGTTGCATCGCTCGATAGCAAATACTGGCAGAAGCGTTATTTGTTTTCCAAGCGCCTGTTCACCAATACGGCAACAGCGCAGGCAGAGATCAGCCAGGTACTCATGGCTGCACAAGTTTCACCCCTTGTCGAAGATAGAGAAAATTCCGCTTTAAGTAATTAACAAAGCGAGTAGTGTTGTGTTAAGAAGCTCCGGTACGCCGGAGCTTTTTTATTTGTGCTAACGCCTCGGTAACATTGCCGCCCCATTTTTGTTTGTTAGCCCTTAAGTGGCTAATCCGGCTCAACATATCGCATCCCCGGCGAAACCGCGGGAGATCGTCTTTCGGCCTATCGTCGAAAACCGATCCGCGCGGCATGAGTACTTTATCACCGACGAGATCGAGGCCGGGATCGCGCTTGTCGGCACGGAAGTCAAGTCGCTGCGGGAGAAGAAAGTCCAGCTCGCCGGCGGCTTTGCCCGCTTCACCGATGGCGAGCTCTGGCTCGAGAACGTCCAGATCTCCGTCTATAAGCAGGGCAACATCAATAATCACGATCCCTTGCGGAGGCGCAGATTGCTGCTCCACACCCGAGAACTTCGTAAACTTGCACAACGCTCGGCAACTAAAGGTGTGACGATCGTGCCGGTAAAGATGTATTTTAAAGGCAATAAAGTGAAAGTGCTGCTCGGCATCGCAAAAGGCAAACGCAGTCACGATAAGCGTGAGTCGATCAAAGAGCGGGATGTCCGGCGTGACATGGAGAGAGATTAAATGAGCAAAATTTTTCCGCCCGTTAATGAACAGATGGATGAGATCAGGCGCGGCGCCGTCGATCTTATCGATGAAGGCGAACTTGCAAAGAAGCTCGAGCGCTCGCGTGCGACCGGCAAGCCGATCAGCGCAAAGTTCGGCGCCGATCCGTCATCGGCCGATCTGCATATCGGTCACGCAGTGCCCCTGCGCAAACTCCGCGCCTTCCAGGATCTCGGCCACCATGCAGCACTTATCATCGGCGACTTCACCGCCATGATCGGCGATCCATCGGGTCGGCAGAAGACTCGCCCCATTCTCACGCAGGAAGAGACACGGGCCAATGCGCAGACGTACGTCGATCAGGTACTGAAAGTCCTGACCAAAGACAATCTTACGATCTACTACAATAACGACTGGCTCTCGAAGATGAACTTCGCAGATGTCATCCGGCTTGCCGCCTCGTACACGGTCAGCCAGATGCTTGAGCGCGACGATTTCCACAAGCGCTTCGAGTCCGAGCAGCCGATCTCACTTCACGAATTTCTCTACCCGCTCGCGCAGGGCATGGACTCCGTCGAGATCCGATGCGACATCGAACTCGGCGGCACCGACCAGCGCTTCAACCTCCTCGTCGGCCGCGAGCTGCCGCGCCACTTCGGCCAGGAGCCGCAGTGCATCATGACGACGCCGCTGCTCGAAGGCACAGACGGCGTGCGCAAGATGTCGAAGTCCTACGGCAACTCCGTCAACTTTTCCGACAGTGCAGACGAGATGTTCGGCAAGACGATGTCCATTCCGGACACCATGATCCTGCCATACTTCACCCTGGCAACGCAGGTGAAAGATCTGGCCGCGATCAAACAGACGTTAGCCGATGGCAAGGAAAATCCGCGCAACCTGAAAGTTCGCCTCGCACAGGAGATCATCAAGCTGTTCTACGATCAGGCTGCAGCCGATGCGGCGCTTACGCGCTTCGAGCAGATGTTCGTTAAGAAAGAAGTGCCGGATGATATTCCCGAAATGAGCATCGGCGCCTCACCGAAAAGCATTGTCGACCTCATTGCCGAGCAACAGCTCGTTGCATCGAAAGGCGAAGCGCGCAGGCTAATCGCTGGCGGAGGCGTATCGTTAAACGGCGAAAAGGTTGAAGACGAAAAGGCAGTCGTGACGCCTACCGAAGAAGGCGTTGTCCTGAAAGTCGGAAAGAGAAAATTCCTGAAAGTTAAGATCTAGCCTACTCGTCGATATCGGCGAGGCAGAAGTTGTTGCCGATCTTTTTGAAGGCGAATGCAATTGAGGGAGTGTTGCCGCCAATATCGTAGGTCAGATTCCATACGTACCACGGACCTTCCGCATCGAAGAGAAAGAGCTGATAGTGATAGCTCGAACCGGTCTGTTTGAGGAATTCTTTAAGCACTTTGGCAATGCGCCCTACTTCTTTACGATCATGTTCATCCGAATAGTGCAGGACGTCGTTCCACCTGCGAGCTGTGTCCTTGCCACGGTAGACGAGATAGGTCGAGGCTTTTTCCAGATCGCCGGTACGTATATACTGCAGTAACTCTTCCAGGCGCGCCCGGACTGCCATTGTATCGCCAGGATGAATGACCGCTTGCTCCGGGGTTGTGTGAGCAGCGGTAGTTGGTGGTGCCTGAGCATAGAGGGTGCCGATGGCAAATAGCTGGAGTGCAAAAACGATGATTTTGACCATATTCTTCTGAAAGTCCCTCTTAATAACGCTCCGCCCCGCAGGAAAATTACCGCCAAGGGGTGACATTCGCGCAATTTAATGCGTTACAAACGCTTCATGTACCCAGAACTACGTACCCAGACAAGCCCCGATGAGCGTGAGCAGCAAGTGCTTGCACGCTGGAAAGAGCATAATGTGTTCGGCCGCTCGGTCAATGAGCATTCCTCGGATAAGGTATTCTCCTTCTACGAAGGCCCGCCGACCGTGAACGGCGTTCCGGGTATTCATCACGTCCTCTCGCGTACGCTTAAAGACGTCATCTGCCGTTACAAGACGATGCAGGGATTCCGCGTCGAACGCAAAGGCGGCTGGGATACGCACGGCCTTCCGGTCGAGCTTGCCATCGAGAAAGAACTTGGCTTCAAACATAAGCACGACATCATCGAGTACGGAGTAGAGGCGTTCAATAAGAAATGCCGCGAGATGGTGTATGCCAACATCGCCAATCCCGCAGGCTGGCGCGCGATGACGGAGCGCATGGCGTACTGGGTCGACATGGACCGCCCGTACATCACCTGCGAACCCTCCTACATCGAATCGATCTGGTGGGCGCTCAAACAATTTCACGATAAAGGCCTCATCTATAAAGGCCATAAGATCCAGCCATACTGCCCGCGCTGCGAAACAGCCCTGTCATCGCACGAAGTCGCACTCGGCTATGATACAGCGAAAGACCCATCGGTCTACGTCAAATTCCGTCGCAAGAACGCAGCCGAAGAAGAATACTTCCTCGCATGGACGACCACTCCGTGGACGCTGCTCGCGAACCTTGCACTCGCCGTGCATCCCGATGTCTACTACGTCACGGTCATCAATAAGCGCAAAGACAAGGTCGAGCGTCTCGTCTTAGCCGAAGCGTTGCTTACGAAACTTGAAGGCGAGTACGAAGTTGTCAGCATGGTGAAGGGAAGTGAGCTTGAAGGCCATCAGTATGAGCCGCTCTTCGATTTTCTCGTACGCGATCCGGAGTATGGTCCGAAGCTCGCCAATGCATACAAGATCGTTAACGACACCTACGTCTCAACCGAAGACGGCACGGGCATCGTCCACCAGGCGCCGGCATTTGGTGAAGACGATTACCGCGTCGCGCAGAAGTACGGCTTTCCTGTCATCGTCACCGTCACAGGCTCGGGTGAGATCGCCGATGTCATCACCGACTACAAAGGACAATTTTTCAAAGACGCCGATCCGCATATCACCGATGCGCTTAAGCGCAAAGGGCTGCTCTATCGCAAAGAGACGATCGAGCATACGTACCCGTTCTGTTGGCGCTGCGATTCGCCGCTGATGTACTATGCGCGCGACTCGTGGTATATCCGCGTCACCGATTACCGTAAAGAGCTCTACGAGAAGAACAAGACGATCAACTGGCAGCCGCCCGAGATCGGCGAAGGCCGCTTCGGTAATTGGCTCGAAGACCTCAAAGACTGGGGCATCTCGCGCGAGCGCTTCTGGGGCACGCCATTCCCACTCTGGGTTAGCGAAGACGGTAAAGAGATCAAGGCCGTCGGTAGCTTCGAAGATCTTGTCGGTGCCGAGTGGCTTGATGATGCCGGCAATCCGACAGGGAAGCTCTTCACCAAAGAAGATGCGATCACATTCGATCCGCATAAGCCGAACGTCGATAAGCTTGCATTCAAAACGAAGAGCGGATATCTCCGCCGTGTTCCCGATGTCATCGACGTCTGGTTCGACTCCGGCTCGATGCCGTTCGCGCAGTATCACTATCCATTCGAGAACAAAGACCTCTTCGAACAGGCGTATCCTGCCGATTACATCTCCGAAGGTATCGATCAGACCCGCGGCTGGTTCTACACGCTGCATGCGATCAACACCTTCCTCTTCGGCAAGCCGCCGTATAAGAATGTGATCGTCAACGACATGATCCTAGACAAGAACGGCCAGAAGATGTCGAAGTCGCGCGGCAATACGGTCAATCCGTTCGAAGCGCTGACGACTCACGGCGCCGATGCCGTGCGCTGGAATTTCCTCTCGTCGTCCGTGCCGTGGAAACCGAAGCTCTACAACGCCGATGATATCGCCGAGCTCGAGCGCAAGTTTTTCAACACGTTACTCAACACGTACGGCTTCTTCGCGCTCTATGCGAACATTGACGGTTACGAGCGCAAAGCCGAATCGTTTATTGAGCCTGCGAAGCGCTCCGAGATGGACCGCTGGATCCTCTCGAAGCTGAACTCGCTCGTCAAAGAGTGTACGGTATGGATGGACGGCTACGACCTCACGCGCCCGGCGCGCGCGATCGAAACGTTCGTCATCGAAGAAGTTTCGAACTGGTACGTCCGCCGCTCCCGCCGACGCTTCTGGAAAGGCGAAATGAATGCCGATAAGCAGGCAGCCTACGATACTATTTACGAATGTCTGCTTACTGTCTCCAAGCTGATGGCGCCGATCGCGCCGTTCATGTCCGATATTCTCTATAATGCTCTCGGAGCAGGAGTATCGGTACATCTTGCAGCCTATCCGACTGCAACCGATAGCATAATCGACACAGCACTTGAGCGCCGGATGCAAAAGGCACAGATCATCTCATCGCTTGTCCGCCAGATGCGCGAACGTGCGAAGATCAAAGTTCGTCAGCCGCTTGCACGTATTCTTGTGCCGAGCGGTAATCGCGTCGAGATCGAAGAGCTGCGCAAGGTCGAAGATATTATTCTCGATGAGGTGAACGTTAAACGTGTCGAGCATATCGAGCATGGCGATTCCGACGTCATCAAGCGCAAAGCAAAAGCGAATTACAAATTGCTGGGCGCGCAGCTTGGCAAAGAGATGAAGAACGTCGCCGCACGCATCGCAACGATGTCCGACGATGAGATCACGTCCTACGAGCGTCAGGGATATATCGATCTGCAGATCACAACGACGACACACCGCATCGAACGCGGCGAGATCGAGATCATCGCGGAGGACGTCGAAGGCTGGCTGGTTGCCTCGGAGTATGGCGTGACCGTTGCTCTCGATACGGAAATTACCGAAGATTTGGCTCTTGAGGGTTTAGGTAGAGAGGTTATTAATAGAATCCAAAATACTCGTAAAGAGATTGAGCATTTTAAGGTTGAAGATAGAATTGACGAAATTAGATACTTTACCAACTCAATAATACTTCAAAAGGCCTTGGAAGCTAATAAAGATAAAATCAAAGAAGAGACGTTGACAGGTTCCGTGAGTTCTGCTATGGTTAAGTTTCCTCCGGAAGACAAACCAAATCCTTTTGCAACCTTTAATGAATCAAAAGGCATCTACATCAATCATTTATTTAAAGCTTTTAATATTGAGGACGAGGAGCTTAAAGTAGAAATTATTTATTATCAAGATCAAGCAAATAAAAAACAAGGTTAGAAGTCAGTTTCAATTTGCTGGCATGTTATAATGCGGGTCATTAATTTTTCTATATCTTCCAATGAGTACTTGTGTCCCTTTGCTTCACGTAGAACTTTTATAAACAACTTAATCTCAGATTCTTCTTTTATGATGATATAGTTGATATCTTTTGGGCCAAAACTCAGCCGCAAATTAGAAATCCTATTATTAAATTTTTCTTTGTCAGCCTCATATTCACTTGCATTTAGAAGCATTAAAGCTTCATCTTTTCCAGGAACATAGCGCCATTCCTTTTCATCAGCAAATCTATAGTGATCTTTAGAAACAATGCCTTTTGTAAGCCCGCCCTCATAATTTTTTAAATAACGATAAACATCAGCGAGAGATACTTCTTCGGGTGAATATACTGACACGGATTTGCCTTTCAGCAAACTGCGTGTGATTTTATGTAGATGCTCGCCGATGTTTGAGTTTTGTTCGACATAGAATACGGGGTTGATTCTTTTTTCTACCCCCCATTCTTTTTTTAGCCCTATTCCATATGAGCCGTACTTTCTTATGTGTTCTTTTACTTCAGATAAAGGAATGTCGCAAAAACTTACCATGGGCACCGCAATTCGAATAGCATCACCGATGACTTGGATCTCTTCTAAGCAATATTTAATTTTGAATTCGTTGTTTAAAATGCCAATTAGTGCTTCCGGCGTACTAGTAAAATGAATTAGTGAGTTAGAGCTAAGCGACATAGTTTTTCATTTAATTGAGTTATTATAACATTTTCTTGTCATTGCTGGTCGGATGTGGATACAATTTTAACCGGAAAATCGAGATCGGACAAGGCGCTGGTGTCGCTGAGATCTCGAAAATCTTATCCTTCGAGCTCATCAAGGAATGACCTCATTATGTTAGTTACATAATCATTAATTTCATCCTTTTTCAAATTTTCGTCTGGTGATTTTGTTATTGAAACTGGTAAGTTATTGCCATTAACTGCTGAAATAACTGTATAGGTATCCTTTCCAAAGGTAAGTTTAAGCCATATTTTAAAGCTTTTACTTTTTTTTAGTAACTTAGAGTCTCCAGTAAATTCGCAACCGTAAAACAGAGTGCCCGGGACAGCTTCTAACGCGTCCAAATGAGTACTTATCTTAGAAAATTGCGAAGCAAATTGGTTTTGGTTAGCCTCGTTCCAACTGTAAGTTCCCACATCGCTTTCGGTCTTCAAATTTACAGTACTCAGCTCTACTAGTGTTCTTCCGGCACTGAAGTCATTTTTCAAATGAGAAAGTTTTTTATCAAGATTTATGACAAGTGGCATAAAACTTTTCAAGACTAAAAGTCTTTTTTGAATTGCTGATTGCTTTTCGTCATGCTGCTTCTTTGCTTCTGTCTCTCTTGCTTTCAATAGTTTGAGCCTAGTCAACTCAATCTCTTTATCAATATCATCTTCCTCATCGATTCTCTCGCCTTTTGCTCCACGAATAGCAAGCTCTAAACTTTCGACAAGCAGATTGCCAATATAATCAATAAAGGAATCTAGGTTGCCTACGTCGGCGTCTCTCAAGGCGGAATAATATCTTTCCTTATCTGTTACCTTGACTATTACAGGAGGAAAATAATGAATTTGGAGTGCAATATTCATAAGGATACGCGCCATTCGTCCATTGCCATCGTCGAACGGATGTATGCGAATAAATTGATAATGTAAACCGGCTGCGAAAATTAGTGGGTGGTTTTTTTTAGTTTTTAGTTCTTCATTCGTCCATTGAATAAGTTTCTGCATCTCGGCGGGAGTATTTAATGGACTAGTAAACTCGAATATTTCTCCGGTGACGGTTTGAACATTATTTGAATCTTGTTTATATCTACCAGGGGTAATAAGCCTGGATGTTTTAGTATTATCTGAGGTCAGAGCAGGAGAATAGTATGGCTCATCTCCAAGAATTTGTTTGTGGAATTCTCTAATCGTATGCTCCGTAAAAACTCCTTGTAAGTCTGAGGTAGATTCAAGTTCTTTGAGAAGTTTCCCATGTCCTTCTACTTCACGGTTATCGCGTCCGGGTTTATCGGGTGCATATTGGTCAAAAAGAATGAGCTTTTCAGTCTCACCATAAGTAAGGCTATTTCCTTCGATGCTATTTGAATGGTACGTCCAATCCAGACGAAATTTCCGACGGATACGCTGTTCATACTCAGGCTTGATCGGTTTTAGCGCATCAAGCTCCTTCTTTAGATCGTCAATTCGCTGAATTGTAGTGGCTAAGCTCATGAGGTGCTCGTAATCAGAAGCGTAATATACGATTATAAGAACAACCGGTCGGCTTCAAAACTCTTAACAAATATCAACATAACTATGTGGATAAAATGTGAATAGAAAGTTAACCGGGCACCTTGCGGGCACCTGTCTCTAAGTATTATATTACAGTGGCGGTTTAAGCAGATCAGGCGTTGGCGGGATATGCGTGTAAATTCTAAAAGGCGGATGGGCGTATTGGCGGATAGGCGTATGGAAATGAGGTACGCGGCTGCGTGTAAATTCCAGGCTGGCATGTAGGATCTACCAACTCCCCCAGAGTTTCCACGGTGAAAGTGTGTAATGTTAGTTGGTTGATAATTAAAAGGTTTTCTGGTGCTCAGCGTGGAACAATGGAGGTAATTACGAATTGAAATCCCACTGGCTACCACTAAGGGTGTAAATAGTGGCTAGCTAGGCCACGGATGATGCGGATCCCCACTCGCCACCACAGGTGGTGTAAATTTTATGTTCTTTGAAATTCAGCTGGTTTTGAGGCCTGATGGCGCGTGTAAATTTGACATACCGTGGGTGGTGTAAATTAACATCCGCCTACCCGTCTATCCGCCCACCCGCCTTGCCGACCGAAACCGGAATCTCGAACCTACTTCCGTAGCTTCCCGGAGCAAGAACTTCCGACCTATAGGTAGCGTTAGAAGAGTATCCTCCCACTGTACTTCATGGACAAAATTAAACTGACCTTACTCCTCGGTCTCCACACCTCCGGCAGAGAAAAGACCTTTTCCCAGATATTAGATGATGCCAACATTAGCTATACGCATATTGAAGAACTCGAAGCTGCAAGCAAACTTGAATCGCTGGGGCTCATCCAGCTTGCATCTTATCAGCTACCGCTCGAGATCCGGGCCGAACTAACGGCTGATGGCAAGACATTCGTCGACGCGATAAAGAATCAGTCCACCCACAGGGACTACTTCCGACCGGGCAGCCGCGGATAACGGCAGCACATTGTACTCTTAAAAGCGCCATCTGAACGAACGGCGTTGTATCGCTGTTTTAACCCCGCTTTTGGGATATTTTCAAACTTATTACACTAAAATGGACGAAAAACAGGGTCAATATAAGGTTCGCGATCTCAAGCTCGCCGATGCAGGCCGCCGCCAGATCGAATGGGCTGAAAGCCGCATGCCGGTGCTTATGAAACTCCGCGAAACGTATTCGAAGACGAAACCGCTCGCCGGATATAAGATCGCAGGTTGCTTGCACGTCACCAAAGAGACGGCAGTCCTAATCGAAACGCTTCGCGCAGCCGGAGCCGAAATTTCCTGGAGCGGTTGCAATCCGCTTTCGACCAACGACGAAGTCGCTGCAGCACTCGCAGCAAATGGCGTCCAGATCTATGCATGGTACGGCCTCAACGTCGAAGAATTTTACTGGTGCATCGATCGTACGCTTGACTTCAAGCCGAACCTGACGCTCGATGACGGCGCCGACCTGATCTTCACCGTCCACAACAAGTATCCCGAACTCGCCGAAGATATCATCGGCGGCACCGAAGAAACGACGACGGGCGTCCACCGTCTTCGTGCAATGGCTGATGACGGCAAGCTCGTCTATCCGGTCATCGCAGTTAACGATGCTGAGACGAAATGGGATTTCGATAACGTCTACGGCACAGGCCAGTCGACACTCGACGGCGTCATCCGTGCAACGAGCGTCATGCTCGCCGGTAAGAACCTCGTCGTCGCAGGCTACGGCCATTGCGGCAAGGGCGTCGCAATGCGTGCTAAAGGCATGGGCGCGAACGTCATCATCACCGAGATCAAGGCAACGGCTGCACTGAAAGCAACGCTCGAAGGCATGCAGGTCATGACGATGGATGAAGCTGCGAAAGTTGGCGACATCTTCATCACGGCAACCGGTATCAAAGATGTGCTCGTCGGTCGTCACTTCGATTCGATGAAAGATGGCGCGATCATCTGTAACACCGGTCACTACGATTGCGAGATCAACATTCCCGAGCTCGAAGATCGTATGGCAACCAAGCGCACGATCCGCGCGAACTGCGAAGAGTACACCGTGTCGGGCAACCGCCGCATCTACCTCTTAGCGCAGGGACGCCTCGTGAACCTCGCAGCAGCTGAGGGACATCCGTCAGAAGTTATGGATATGAGCTTTGCGAACCAGTTCATGTCGCAGGTCAGACTCGTCATGGCGCATAAGGGCGAAGAAGTCCTCGAGCGCAACAAGGTCTATGATATTCCTGTGACGCAGGATCAGGAGATCGCCAGCGTAAAGCTCGCAACGATGGGCCTCAACATCGACAAGCTCACCGAAGCGCAGTACACCTACTCGATGGATTACGCAGCAGGCACGTAATTAGCTGCTTCGTATCTTGAGATTCTTAAAAAGGGCCGCACTGAGTGCGGCCCTTTTTACCCTTTGACAATTCACTGGGCAACACAACAACGGCCTTATATTTGTGTTGGACTCGTACATGAGACTCTTCTTCACGTATATCGCATCACTGATGCTCCTCCCGTCCTTTGCGATGGCTCAGTGGACGAACGTTGCTCCGAACTTGCTGGCCCCGTTCAGGCCTGGCTACGGCGCGATCCATTATGCCGACGGCGTTGTCTGGGCTGGCAACAGCAGCCTCTGGTCATCGGCCGATAGTGGCAAGACCTGGACGAAATCGGCATATCCCGGCGGTGCGCAGATCCGCGATATCCATTTCCTTGATCGTAACATCGGATTGGTCGCTTCAGAAGAAACCGGCGTCTACCTGACGCGCGACGGCGGCCAGACCTGGAAGCAGATCATCGACGGCGAAGCCTGGGAAGTCTCGTTCAACGGCTCGACCAACATTATCCATGCGCTAATGACAGCGCCTGGTATCCTCTTCACTAGCCTCGATGGCGGCACGACGTGGAGTTGGAAGAATGTCGGAACGTACGGGATGGGTTTTGCCATTGATCGCAACAATCGGATCCTCGTCTTTACTGGCGAGCGTTATCTGACTTCGTCGCGAGGCTTCGTGATCGCTTCGGCTGACTATGGCGCGACCTGGTCGAACCCCGGCGCTGTCGTCGATGGCGACTCGTATACGATCTCGGTCGACTCCTGTGACGAGCGTAAGCTCTATCTTGTCAATGAAGACTATGCGAGTTCGATCGATGGCGTCTCGCAACTCTATAGTTCGACCGATGCCGGGCTTACCTGGATTCCCGGTATTGCCGACTCGGGACTATTCCTCAACGGCTCACTTGCAACAACGAGGAATACATTGTACATGGGGACGGTACTCAACTCCGGCGTCCTCCGATCGACAAATCGCGGCGCGACCTGGATGGTCAACGGCGGTCCGGCGATAGGCTACGATTCGCGAAACATCGTTGCTGTCAATGACAATATCGTCTTTGCGATCGGCGTTAACGGCAGCGTCTGGGCTACGTTTAATAGCGGCGGCGATTCGCTGGTTATCGATTCCGGAACAGATACGATCGCCTTTGCGACGACGAAGCATGAACCGAAATCGACGATACGAGCTCTCGATACTGTGCAGGTCAATATCGTTGTCCGCTTTCCGTCAGGTTCGGGAGTTACGTCTATTGTGCCCAACGATGCGACCTATAGACTACGGTTTAACAAGGAAGCGATCGGGATATTGCAGACTGATCTTTCAAAGAACGTTCTTCCTCCTCCGGGTTGGACGTTTAAGTCCGGCACCGTAGGCGATGGCTTCGTATCGATCACGCTGAAGAATGCCGGAGGTAGTATGTTGCAGTTCGAGCAGAACTTCGGCAAGATCGTCTTTACGGCGCTTGCGAATCCGGCACAGCAATCGACGGTTGTCCTCGACCAACTTTTCATCGACGCGAAATGCGATTCGTACATTTCATTCTTTGGTGTTGAACTAGGTGTGATCAAGTCGATCAGCGTTCTTGAAAGGGACGTAGATGCTACCCGTAGTGAACCGGTAGCCATTACGGTGTTCCCCAATCCTGCAACGCATAGCATCACGATGCAAAGCTTAACCGATATCGGTACTATCGAGATCGAAGTGTTCGATGAACTTGGCAGGAAGCATCTCGACGATCAACGATACTTACTAGCCTCGGAGTCGGCTTCGATCGATGTGAGCAGCCTTATCAGCGGCGTCTACTACCTTCGGATCGAAGGCCTCGGTTTCAAGGCTACTAAGCGAATAGTTATCAATAAGTAGCGCCCCCGCAAAAATTATCTATTTTTGTAGGATAATAGTCTAGTTCGTACTTCATTCATTCTCTCTAAAGGAGGCGTCATGCCAGAGCATCTGGATATTATTTCGATACTTTCTCGCTGGCTCCATGTCGGAGCCGGTATTACCTGGATCGGTATGTTGTACTTTTTCAATTTCGTCAATGGGCCGTTTGCCGGCACCATGGATGGCGATACGAAGAAGCGCGTTGTACCCGAACTCATGCCGCGAGCCTTGTACTGGTTCCGGTGGGGAGCTGCCTATACCTGGTTTACCGGGGTGCTGATGCTCGTCATCATCTTCCATTACGGCAATGCTTCGCTTGCTGCGGGGACCGGTGAATGGTCGATGGTGCAGATCCTTATTCAGTATGCATTCCTCGTCATCCCGTTCATCTATGATTTCCTTGCCAAGATGTTTGGGAAGAACATCAAGGTATTTGCCGTCATCGGATTTATCTCGATCCTCGGCCTCTATTGCCTCTATACTAACGGAGCTGACTTCGGATATCGCGGCTACCTGATCAATATCGGTGCAACGCTCGGTACGATCATGGCCTTCAACGTCTGGTTCAGGATCTGGCCCGCGCAGAAGAAGATCATCAACGGCATTAAGACCGGCAATCCGGCAGACGCTTCGATCGTCGCATTAGCCGGAGCACGGTCACGACATAACGTCTATATGTCTGTCCCGCTTGTGTGGACGATGATCAACATGCATACCGTCATCCTTGATGGCCCGAACGGCTGGATGGTATTCGCAGGTGTTGTAGTGGTCAGCTGGTTCTTAGTAGCAATGCTCTACAAGAAAGCAGCCAAGGTACCTGGCTTCTAAGAAGGGTTGTTAAAGAACTCGAGGGAAAAAGGGATGCTGAAGAAGCATCCCTTTTTCATTTATTCCTTGACAAATTTTGTCGACGACTTATTGCCTTCGGCAGTATAGTGGAGCAGGTAGCTGCCGGCTGCCCATTTCGTTATGGTGATCGTCTGTGTCTGGTCCGTCATTTTCGGCGCTGACCATACGGTCTTGCCGGACATGTCGGTGATGTAGAGATTTGAAACTGCGGGTCCGGTACCGGCGTCGATCGTGACGCTCTTGGTAGCGGGATTCGGGTACACGCGTATTGTCGA
>JANWLI010000115.1 GCA_025450975.1 Candidatus Kapaibacterium sp.
ATGCTACTGCAGTCAGAACTGCGAAAAGCACGATGACGATCTTTACTAGAGCTTCTATCAGCATGTATTAAATAACTTCAGGTGCGGTATCGACCTGGTAAACTTCACGATAGGTAAATTGCTTCGGTTCACGGTTAAGACTTTTCAGCGATTGGCCTACCGACTCCAGAGAGTCGTAACTCATCCCTTCGAGATCAGGCAGAGCACTAACTAACCGTTCAAAGACGTCTTCAGTGTAGCGATAGTCGGTCTTCCTGCCTAATTCATGACTTACCAAGTGTGCAAGTCTCCACGACTCCATACAATCGACTTTTCGGCCTTGCGCCCAACGATCGAACTTTGAGCCAAACTTATCAAGGCGCGATTTCGACATCTGCTCAAATCCACGAACATGGTGTTTTGTCTCGACAGCAGGGGTTAGCTTCTGCACCCAGCCATCGAAATTAACAAAGACGCCTTCCTTCTCCGCCCAGGTAGCAGCGGGAAGTATAATATCGGCACGACTTGCAGTGGCAGTCATATTTCCTGCGTGGCAGGCAAAGAACTCAATTTTGCCACAGATCGAAGCAATATTGCTATCGGCGAGGAAGTCATCCTCTAATGAGTAGATTGCTTTGATCTTTCCATTGGCAATCTGCTTCAGGTCGTCCTCAGTGACGGCCTTTATGCCGAGCAACCCGATGCCCCGTGCATTAGGAGTCTTGTCGGCTCGGATCAACAGCTTCTCATCGACACCTTCGACATGTGGGAAGTAAACCACATGCTTGGCGCCCTTTGTCTTTGCAGTTTCGAGAAAAATGTAGTTATCCTCAAGTGTTGCAAAAGCAGATGCAACGAAGAGGATTTCCTCTGGCTTAAAGCGGTAAAGAGCTTTTCCTATTTCTCGCGCAGCATCGCCTATCGATGCCGGTTCAAGCTTGCCGTTACTTCGAATAAACCCACCAGAGACACGATCATCGGCATTAACATACGGGTAGGATTTCAAGCGCCCGACATCGCACATCCAGAAATCGTTGACGTTCGGATTCGGTCTTGGCTCAAGACGCATGATTTCATTATCCCGAACACCGACACGCATACTGCAACCTCGTGAACAGGATGGACAAACGGTCTCGGTAAACGACATATCCCAGCTGCGTGCCTTGAAGCGGAAGTCGCGGCTCGTAAGCGCTCCAACCGGACAAATGTCGATGACATTCATCGAATATGGATTGTCGAGTTCCGTACCGGGAAAGGGCGAGATCGTCACATGGTCGCCACGCTCAACAAACGTGAGAACCGGTTGCTCGGCGATCTCTTCGCCGAAACGAATACAACGCGAACAGGAAATGCAGCGCTCACCGTCAAACAGGACGTTAGGACCGAAGGGTACGCGTTTATCTTTATGAACCTTCTCCTCCTCGAATCGCGACTCACCTCGCGAATGATTGAACGCATAGTCCTGCAACTTACACTGCCCTGCTTCATCGCAGATCGGACAATCGAGTGGGTGATTGATAAGCAAGAACTCCATCACATCCTCACGGCCTTTTACTGCATTCTCCGAATTCGTATGAACGATCATACCCTCAGAAACTGTCGTCCCACAAGCAATGGCAAGCTTCGGCATCTTCTCGACTTCGACGAGGCACATGCGACAATTGCCGGCAACGGTCAGTGCCGGATGCCAGCAAAAATGTGGCAGGTCGAGCTTATTCTCGTAGATAACCTGAATTACCGTTTGACCGGGACGGGCATCGTACTCGATGCCGTCAATGGTGAGTTTCGGCATTACTTAATATAGTTAAGCGAATCCTCGTATTTATATCCGAATGCTTCGGCCACTCCTTTATAGGTAATTGCACCGTCGATGACATTGAGTCCAGGACGAAGCTCCGGATTCATGCTGATCGCTTTTTCATACCCAAAGTTAGCAAGCTGTAATGCATACGGCAACGTAGCATTTGTAAGCGCGATCGTCGAAGTCATCGGAACAGCACCTGGCATATTAGCAACACAGTAATGAACAACGCCGTCAACAACATACGTCGGATGTTCATGAGTAGTTGGTTTGCAGGTCTCGATGCACCCGCCCTGATCGACAGAAACATCGACCACAACTGCGCCTTCCTTCATGTCCTTCAGCATGTCCTTAGTGATAAGGTGAGGAGCTTTTGCGCCTGGAATAAGCACTGCGCCAATCACCAAATCCGCATGCTTGCTCAGCTTCCGGATATTATAAGGGTTTGACATCATCGTAACCACGTTGCGCGGCATGACGTCATCAAGATAGCGCAAGCGATATAAATTCGAATCGAGGATCGTAACCTTTGCTCCAAGGCCAGCTGCTATCTTAGCAGCATTTGTGCCCACGATACCTCCGCCAATGATCATCACTTCCGCGGGTTCTGTTCCAGGAACACCAGCAAGCAGCACACCACGGCCGCCCTGTGCCTTCTCAAGGTACTTTGCACCTTCTTGCGGTGCCATACGACCGGCGACTTCAGACATCGGTATCAAAAGCGGCAATGAGAAATCAGCTTTTTGTACGGTCTCATACGCTACAGCTATTGCACGCGACTCGATGATCGCATCGGTCAGTTCTCGGCTTGCTGCAAAATGGAAATAGGTAAAAAGAAGTTGGCCCTTACGAATCAGCTTATACTCCGATTTGATCGGCTCTTTTACTTTCAGGATCATCTCAGCGACATCGAAGACATCCTTGGGTGACTCCAGGATGTTCGCACCGGCATCGATGTATTCGGCATCCTTAAATCCGGATCCTACACCTGCATTGGTCTCGACAAATACTGAATGGCCATTCTGGCGCAGTACTTCAGCGCCGCTGGGGGTGAGCGCGACGCGATTTTCGTGCGCTTTAATTTCTTTGGGTACTCCGATTATCATACGCTTAGTTTGAGCGGGTAGAAACAACGGTTAGACGCTTTTCATCGCCAAAATACTCCTCTGTTTTTGTACGGATCTGGGAGAGGGTAAGCCCAGCAATTTTAGCAATTTCCTCTTCGATCGGGACATACCGTTTCAGATACATCTCCGACTGCCCCGTACGCATAAGTCTTGTAGCGACCGACTCCATGGAAAGTACCATCCCACCAATGATCTGGTCCTTCACACGGTCAAGCTCAATCTGTGAGATCGGCTTACGGATCATGTTTTTAATAATTTTCTGCAGTTCTTCACGGCCACGCCCTGACTCCTCTTCTGTCATCGCTGCATACACTCCAATGCATCCTGCATCGCTGTATGGAGTATAGAATGCCATTGTATCGTATGCCAAGGCGAGTTCTTCACGGAGTCGCAAGCTGAGACGGCTTGACATCCCCACACCGAGAGCAGTCACAATCGCTTGTACAGCCGGAAGGTCTGGTGAGGAAATCCGAGGAGCAGGAACGCCGAGCACAATATGTGCCTGAGAAATTCCTTTACAAAGGATCGTAGCATCTTTCCCAGTATTATAATTGATCTTCTCAGATGGGATTCGCAAACCTTCCTTCGGTTCTCTTTCCTTACTAAAAAGTTCGGTCGCCAGCTTAAAGAAATCCTCATGACGATGTCCGCCGGTTGCAACAACCGAAACACGAGACGGGCGGTAGTACTTGTGATGAAACGACTTCAGTGTGCTGCGACTTAACCCTGCAACAGTCTTTTCTTTTCCAATTACAGGCTTTGCCAAGGGATGTTTGGCAAATAGTGTTTCTTCAAATGCATCAAAGAGTGATTCGTCCGCTTCGTCTTCAATCCCATGAATCTCCTCGATGATCACCGACCGCTCACGCTCTATCTCGCGAGCGTCAAATGTCGGCTGAAATGCCAGTTCATAGAGAACGTCCATGCCTTCTGCCAGATACATCGTACGCGTCCAGGCATAGAAGCAGGTATGTTCCTTCGTCGTAAATGCATTAAGCATACCTCCGCGCGACTCGACCGAGCGCATGATCTCTCGCATCGAACGCCCTTTCGTCCCTTTGAAAACGAGATGCTCAATAAAGTGAGCAATGCCGCTCTCATCTCTCTTTTCCTGACGTGAGCCCACGTCGACATAGAGAGCTATACCTACTGAGCCTGCTCCGATAACATGCTCACTTACCAGACGCAATCCATTATCGAGCGTACGTATTTTGACGTCAACAGCATTGATCTCTTCAGGACGTATGAGCGATGCCCGACGTGGCGCAATAGGCTTTAACGGGCGCAAACGTGCCCGTCCGGGCTGTTTAGCGACGCGCCGGACTCTACGAACCTGCTTCTTTCGTGTCGAACGTATGGGCAAGGAGTATAGGTAATTGGAAGTGCAAATATACGGGAGCAACCCTACCCGAACCTGCTCGTATCGTAGTTTTGTAATTCTATAACGAAATATGATCGCTCAACTTCGCGGAAAAGTCTTATCCAAGTACCCGTTCAATCTCGTTCTTGATTGTGCCGGAGTCGGCTACGATATTCTCTGTACTCAGGAAGCATATGGGAAAGCACCGGAAATTGGGAAAGAGTACTCCGTAGTCACTCGCCTCATTGTTCGGGAGGACTCCCAAACGCTCTACGGATTTGCAAACTTCGAAGAGCGCGAACTCTTCGATCGCGTAATCTCCGTATCTGGTATCGGTCCAAAAACAGGACTAGCAATTGTCTCAGCCCTTGGCGCTGAAGCCCTTAAAGAAGCGATCCGTTCGAGTGGCATTCATACCTTGACAAGTATCCCCGGAGTCGGCAGGAAGACTGCTGAGCGGCTCATCGTTGAATTACGCGACCGATTTGTAAAAGAAGAGATTTCCGGAGGTGTCCTTGTCGATGGCGCTCCGAAGGCCCGCCAGGAAGCACTCGCTGCTCTTGTTGCTTTGGGCTATGCACGGGCCGACGCAGAAAAGGCAATACGCGAAGTGCTACGCGATTCACCTGAGGCGGGTGCGAAGGTCGAGATGCTGATCAAAGCTGCGTTGAAGCAAGCTGCGAAGTAATCTGCTCTGTATCTAAGGCATTATAAAACTACGGACTTCGGAGTGATTAGGGCTATGACCGACGAGCTTAAACCAGTTCGTTTCCGGATCGAAATAGTAATAATAAAAAAGCGAATTGGGATACACATACCCAATGCAATAGATCTTTTCACCCTTCTTAAAGCTTGCAGATCTCAATTGACGAGCATAGACTTCAATAGCAACTGTGCTGTATCCTGTCCCTGCAATAACTTTACCGGATATCGGGAAGTCAGCATAAGCTGATCTCTTCGAGCACTAGACGGATCGATCACGCTATCTCTTGCAAATACAAAGACAGGATGGACCGTCATTGGAATATCGATGGCCAGAGAATCGACTTTTGAAAAGGCAACTGTAAGATGGAAATATGCACTTGTATCTGCACCCATGTACAAGTCGAATGATCGTAAAACCGGATTTCCTGCACTGAGATAATCCGGGACGGATTCTAAGATTATATACCTGTATGAAGAATCTGTATGCTGGTATGTTACTGAGTCCCAGGCCACTACATTAAAACTCTGGAATGTAACATATCCCTGTTTAGAGTATCGAAGTTTATACACTCCGCGTGGAAGAGCGATCTGCCAGTTGCCTGCCGAGTCAGTATAGGTACTATAGGGTGTACTAAGGACTTCAACAAGGACGCTATCATGTCTGGGACGTGGACGATATGGGGCTTTCGTAATAACTCGTCCTCCAATCTTGGATATCACTTCTGTCTGCGACTGCTGTGGCGCATCACTGTCGCAACTAGAGAGCAGCGACACACAAACAAGAAAGAATATGACACTCTTCAAACTCATTCAGGCATGACGAATCGCTTGATCTCAGTATGATTAGGACTATAGCCAAGTATTGGATACTTTTTCAGAACGGGGTCGTAGTAGTAAAAATCATCTACTCCGGCTTGCCGTAAGTATCCAACACAGTAGACTGTATCTCCGGGATGGAATCCACCGGCTCCAAGCAAGTATGCTTTATACGCAGGGATAGTTACGGTTAATGGTTGGTCTTCATACACAATTTTTTGGGACCCCAGGTGCATTATAGATTTATACGTGCCCTCATCCGTAGGATCCATGGTGCTGTCAACATCCAGGAATATTGCGATCCAGATATATTGATTTTCCAAAAATTCGGGATTTTCTCCCTTTAGATGACAGGTGAGCTTAAAATTGGATGCCTTATCGTCATACATGGAGTCAAGAATGAGGTCTACTGCTGAAAGATATGTCGGTATCCTTTCTAATCTCGGCGTACTCCTGTCTTTTTCATTCAGTATAAAGTAATTGACCCCATTAGGAAAGATGGCGTTGTTGAAACTACGGAAGAGATAAAAACCCGGACGTGTTATACGGACAGTGTAGGTGTCTTGAGGAACGTTAAGTATTTCCCAACGACCGAGAGCATCGGTTGTAGCTTTCAAATCAGTCCCTTCCAACTCTACCGTTGTGCCGGAATAATCCGTTACATATTGATAGTATTCTTTATACTGGGCAAATCCAATAAAACTACCTGTCGTCAATGGAGGGCCTGTCTGGATCACTTCAGAACTGTCACAAGCTGAGAGAAAAAAAACACAAAGACAATATAGAGCTTTGCCCATATTAATGCTAACCGTAATTGACGAGCAAAGTTTCTAGCTCGTCATCAAGGCTGCTATCCCGGGCAGCGTCTTCCCTTCCAGAAATTCCAGACTTGCTCCGCCACCAGTCGACACGTGACTCATTTTGTCGGCAAGACCTGATTGCTCTAACGCAGCAACGCTATCTCCACCGCCGACAATCGTTGTTGCCCCGCGCTCGGTTGCTTTTGCAAGTTCGCGAGCTATGGCCAATGTACCTTCGGCAAAGTTTGGCATTTCGAATACTCCCATCGGACCATTCCAGACGATAGTCTGTGCATGCAAAATGTATTCGGAGAAATCTTCGATCGACTTTGGGCCTATATCCATTCCCATCCAGCCGGCAGGCATATCTAGCGTATGGACAGTCTTTCGGTTCGCATCGTTGTTAAATACATCGGCAATAACGGTGTCCGTGGGAAGCACTAACTTCTTGCCTGTGCGCTCCGCTTGAGCTATCAGTTCTCGTGCAAGATCGATTTTATCGTTCTCGCAGAGCGATGAGCCGATCTCAAGCCCAGACGCCTTAAAGAAGGTGTACATCATCCCACCACCGATCAAAACGGCATCTGCCTTATCGAGGAGGCTCTTGACGACATCAATCTTCCCACTGATCTTCGCCCCGCCAATAATGGCAACCAGTGGCCTCCTGGGATTTACTACTGCACCACCCAGGTAATCGATCTCCTTTTTGAGAAGGTAGCCCGCTCCCCGTTGTTGGATGTGATGGGTGATTCCTTCAATTGAAGCATGTGCTCTGTGAGCTGCGCCAAATGCATCGTTGATATAAATATCTGCAAGAGAGGCAAGCTGTTTTGAGAACTCAGCGTCGTTGCCTTCTTCCTCCATATGAAAACGAAGATTCTCCAGAAGCAAGACCTCTCCATTCCGTAGCTCGTTTACCTTACTTTGAGCAGCATCTCCGATGCAATCATCAGCAAACTTAACTTCTATTTTTAAGAGCTGACTCAACCTCCCCCGAATGGGATTGAGTGAGTACTTCTTTTCAGGTGCTCCTTTCGGACGACCGAGGTGACTGGCAAGAATCACACGAGCTCCGCTCTTTATGAGAGCTTCAATAGTCGGCAATGCTGCCCGGATTCGCGTATCATCGGTGATCGTATAAGGCTCTTCCTTAGTCAGCGGCACGTTAAAGTCGACTCGGGTAAATACACGTTTGCCGCTGACGTCCAAGTCATCGATCGTTTTGAAGTTCATTTTGAAACTTACTCTTAGAGCGCAGCTAGTTTCGTCAACAGATCAACGACACGACAGGAATATCCCCATTCATTGTCGTACCAACCAAGAACCTTGACTGTGTTACCGCCCATTACCATTGTCTCGAGCGAATCGAGGATACAAGAATGCGTATCGCCAACGATATCTGTGCTAACGATCGGGTCTTCGGTATAGGAGAGTATTCCTTTGAGGTTGCCATCCGCCGCAGCTTTGAAGGCTGCGTTAACTTCATCCTTAGTCACCGTCTTCTTCAGCGTAGCGACGAGGTCAGTGATGGAGCCTGTCGGCGTAGGTACGCGGAGTGAAGTGCCATCCAGTTTTCCTTTTAGTTCAGGAATGATGCTACCGATAGCGCGTGCAGCCCCGGTAGAGGTGGGAATAATATTGAGCGCTGCAGCACGGGCGCGGCGTAAGTCTGAATGCGGCAGGTCGAGAATGTTCTGATCGTTCGTGTATGAATGGATCGTGGTCATCAGTCCATGCTCGACCCCAAAAGAGTCATGAAGTACCTTTACCATCGGCGCCAGGCAGTTCGTCGTGCAGGATGCGTTGGAAACGATCTTATGGTCTTTCGTTAGAACATTATCATTCACGCCGAGAACGACCATTGCGTCAACTGGATCCTTCGGCGGAACCGTAAGAATTACCTTCTTTGCCCCTGCATTGAGGTGTTTGGTGCATCCTTCGCGAGTTGCAAAAATTCCTGTCGATTCGATGACAATGTCGGCACCAAGTTCACCCCACTTTAAGTTTGCAGGATCACGTTCGGCAGTGATACGAAGCCTATCACCATTAACGATCAGGTCATTCCCATCGACTGTGACTTCGCCATTAAATCTGCCCTGCGTTGAGTCGTATTTTAATAAATGCGCTAATGTTTTTGCGTTCGTAAGATCATTGACTGCGACGAAATCGATGCCCCCAACTTGCATTGCTTTGCGGAACACCGAGCGTCCAATACGTCCAAATCCGTTAATACCGACTTTTATTGCCATAATTTTACAGTACTTTATTCGTGAGATATAGGAAAGAAGATGCAGAAAACACGTAATCGCCACCTTCAAGTTGCAGTCATCGGCAAAGGACGCTTAGGAACTTCCCTTGCGCGAGCACTTGCCAAGCCCACAAAAAGCTTTCGCCTGCATTCGCATCTCCCAGCCCGAAGCAGTTCGTTCAAAAAACTCTCCGAAAAAGGTGGTCCGGAGATACTCATAATCGTCACTCGTGATAACCAGATCACAGAAGTGGCTAAGAAAGCCTTACGAAAGTCAGGAGCCAACCTTCGCCTTATCATACATTGTGCAGGATCGATGCCCCCCGACATACTTCCCTTGACTCCAAATGTCATGCGTGCGACTTTCCATCCAATTCAGACATTTGCAAAGCCCGACGCTAAATTATTTAAAGGAGTTACATTTACAATTTCAACTCCGACCCGTGCAGCAACTACGGTCTTAAATAAGCTTGCGAAAGAGCTCGGGAGCACTCAAATATTAGAACTTGCACCCAATGTCCTTCCCCTCTACCACTCTATGATCGTTTATGGCGCCAACTTTACCATTTTGCTTGGTACTGCATTAGAAGAGATATCAAAAGCTGCATCGATCCCCGAGGCTAAAATGAAGTCGGCATTTAAGCCGATTCTGCTACAGGCAGTCACTAATATGCTCTCTGATAATACCCGGAAGGTGCTTACCGGCCCTATTGCTCGCGGAGATAGCGAAACTATCGAGCGGCATCGCAAGGCGCTAAAAAAGCTTCCACCAGAGATTATCGGGCTTTACGACGATTTTTTGAAGCTTGCCAAGCGGTTTGGTCTATGGGGCAGCAAAACCTAAGTGGGAGCTAAGGATATTATTGTGCTGTTATGTAACTCTACCGTATTCTACTGCTATTTTCAATCTTATTCTATTCTTATAGTTTTTAAATGCAATCATCAATAAAAGGCGCTACCACATCGCTTGCAGGTATCTCATACGACAAGAACTACGCTAAAGCTGCTCATAATGCCGTCTATACCTGCCTTCGTGTCCAACCGGGCGAACGAACTACCCTCATAGCCGACAATACAACGTTAGAAATTGCTGCCAGCCTCTATGATGAGCTGATCCGTGCCGGCGCTGACGTCCACACTTTTGTCGTTGAAGATTATTCGGAGCGTCCGATGCTTCATATGCCCAAAGATATTCTCGCCGACCTCGAAAAAGCAGATGTTTCGATCTATTGCATGCAAGCAATGGAAAATGAACTTGTGACCCGTAAAGAGATGATGAACGTCATCAATCGCATCAAGCCTCGTCATGCACACATGGTTAATATCAGCCATGATATCATGCTCGAAGGCATGCAGGCCGATTTTCTCGCAGTCGATGCTATAAGTCGCTCCGTTATCGAACGCGCTAAAAAAGCGACCAGGATCGTTGCCAAAAGTAAAGGTGGCACTCATATCGAAGCGACCTTCTCACCTGAAATAAAGTGGCTAAAAACAAGTGGTATTATCTCTCGTGAAAAGTGGGGCAACCTACCCGGCGGCGAGGTTCTCACTGCTCCCGATACAGTCAATGGCGTGTACGTTGTCGATGGTGTCGTCGGCGATTACCTTTGCTCCAAGTATGGCGATCTTAAGGATACACCGCTGACGATCCATATCAGTAACTCGCGTATCACAAAGTGCGAGTGCGATAATAAAGAGTTGCTCGATGAATTCCTGGAATACACACATCGCGACGAGAACTCTGACCGTGTCGGAGAGTTTGCTATCGGTACAAACATCGCAGTCAAAGATGTTCGCGGCCTGATTCTCCAAGACGAGAAGATCCCCGGATGCCATATCGCCTTTGGCCATCCATATTCCGAGCACACCGGTGCAAACTGGAGATCGACGACTCACATTGATGTAGTTGGACGAGCATTCGACATCTGGATCGATCATGAAAAGATCATGGAGAACGGCGAATTCCTGATCGAACCCGCTGAATAAGCCTACTTCTGGAACGAGGTCGGCTCTGTATGGATCACTATTCTTGCTAAGCTCGGATATTGCTTACGTAGCCTTCGCTCAAGGTTAGTAACAATTTCATGCGCTTCATGAAGCGACA
>JANWLI010000116.1 GCA_025450975.1 Candidatus Kapaibacterium sp.
CTTCGCGGTAGAGACCAATAAAAAAGGCGCATCGTTGCCGACGCGCCTTTTGTAAAGAGAATACGTGCGATTTAGAAATTCAACTTCAGCACCGGCGAGACGATAACGAAGTCGTTATGCTCCCACTTGCGGACGTCGCGTCCGACGATGGCCGAGTACTTAGCAGTCAAATGCAGCCAATTGAAGATACGAACAAAGCCTTCGAACATAAGCGTATTGCAATACTGCAAGCTGAGTCCCCAGTTGTCACCAGCCTGATCGGTGTGGATGTAGCCGACCTTTGCAAGCGGATCGAAGTATTCGTTATCCTTCTGATTAACAACTTCGGTATTACGAATGCCGTTTACTGGCGGAGCACCCTTAAGGCCGATCGTCGAAGCCGTTACGCGATGCATACCGGCACCTGCCTGGATATAAAGACCATCAATAGCTTCGCCAAAATGATATGTTACCCACGCATGACCGGAGAACTTCAACCAGTAAAGGCTATCGCGTTTCGGAACGCCACCGGGATAGTCCGTACGATAATGCTCCTGTAAAGCGCGCTGCGAGAATGTATTGATGTTCGGCTGGAATGCATTATAGAGTTCACCGCCGACAAGCATTCTCCCACCAGCTTTTTCATCGTCAATGATGCTCAGCTGCTGATCGATGCGTGCGTTAAAGGCCTGTGTACCTTCGAGCAAACGCTCTTTGATCTTAAAGCCATTGCCGATCTGGAACGGCGTGATACCAGCTTCGCCTAACGGGAAGTTAATACCAAGAACGACTCTTGTCTTTTCCTTATTGATGATGCCGTTGATAGCAACATTACCAGGCAGCCAGAACGGATAGCCGATGATGTCGTTGCCAAGATTGATGCCGATGCCGAAGCCGGACTTGAACACCATATCGCCACCAAAGACCGAAGCGGAAATGCTTGCATACTGGACTTTCTCCTGCGCCGGGCGCGTCGAGATCTCCGTATGCTCATATCCGGTACGATCGTTGATCTTCTTATAGAGATCTTCGCCAAGGATGCGCTTAATGGTCGGAGCGCCGTACATGCCGACGGACTCGATCACGATGCGAAGAATATCCAACTCTGCATTCAGGCCATCCTCGCCAAATGTTGCAGGCTTCTGCGTGACAATCAGATCGGCGGTCGTGCTGGCAGAAATGTTCTTTCCTGCTTTACGTAAGGCCGAGATCACACGGGAGCGGATGCTGCGATCGGTAATGACGAACTGGATCAGTTCGCTCTGACGGGCGGTATCGATCGACTCGATAGCGGCAAGAATATTCTTCAATGCGCGCTGCTCTTCCTGAGCAAGTTTCAACTCTTCGTTCCAATTTACCTGCGGAGTATTGCCTTGCGGGTTAGTCGGCTGGGCGAATGCCCCTGCACAGAAGACCGTGCTTAGAACCAGGACAAATAGTGCGTTTTTCATGCTAAACTTTTCTCTTGTTGCTTAGAAGTAAAGGCGCGGAGTGATCTGAAAGAAATTACCCGGCTCCCACGGCTTTGCGTCGCGAAGGAGTGGCGTCGTAAAGCCAACTTCCAGACGGAGCAAGTCCTCAACGAGTTCGATCCAACCACCAAAGGTGAAGAGGTGGTCATACGCGATCGACAATCCGAATTTCGATGCACGATGGTTCACGTACTCGACTGCAACGTGCGGCGTGAACGGCACGGAAACCCTGCGGATATCCTGCGCTACATCCGGATCAATATCTTCCGAGAAGATCGGATTCGGTCCGCCGCCATTACCCGTCTTGCTGTAGTACTGTCTGCCCTTCGTGCCAAGCATCGATGGGATCATCGACTGCATGATATTCTGGATACCGATACCGGCGGAGAACTGAACGAAATTGTGAAGATCGAGCTGGACGATCGTCGGAATATAGAGCTGTGCAATAAGCGCCGTACGATAGAAGGTATGACCTTCCGGGATCATCACCGTCGGGCTAGTGCCGTTAATCGTCTGTACTCCCCAAAGATCTTGACCGTTGAGGATCATCGTACCATTCCACTTCGGAGCGGGGTTGACCGTCAGGTTGAAGGCGAGCGGCAGGTTGAAAGCACTGAAGAAATCGATGCCGGCAAAATAGCCTGAGAGCGAGCCGCCCCAGGCGCCGGACATTTTGCGAGCATTCCACAATGCTGCATCTTCTTCCCCAAGATCAAGCGGGAAAGCAAGGCCGAGCTTGAAGTTTGACTCCGTACCGATCATGTTACGAAGATTGACCAACAGTCTGCCCTGGCCACTCGTCCAGAACGGCAAGCCGACTTCCGGATTGCCCAGCTCTAGCTCAAAGCGAATGTTCTTGTTAGCAGTAACCCAGAGATGATTGATCGACAGGTCGACGGTCTTCTCTGTGCGGGAAAACTTCGTGATCGCGTCCTCGTCTTTGAGGTTGTCTCTGACTTCAATGATCGTCGTATCGATCGTCGTCTGCTCACCTTCTTCGCCGATCGTCTCCTGTGCTTCGGCAAGTTTGATCTCGTCAAAGGAAAAATCAGATGTCGGCAGGCCGTAGAATGCACGCTGTGCATCGAGAATGACGGGCTTTGCATAGAAGCCGTCAAACATCCGCGAAAGCACATAACGCATTTCCGAACTCTTGACGAGCTGTGCCCCTGACGGGACGATCTCGCCTGGAAGCTCTACGTTCTCGCCCTGCACGATATTGAGATCTTCGAACAGGCTTGGAGTACGATGGAAGAGACGAACGACCGATTTCCCTTTGAAAGCGACCGGCACTTCCTGACCCGACGGCCCTTCATCCTCGTCAAAGATACTCATGCCACCGCCTTTTTTCTTGCCGGGAGCAACCTTCTCTTTGCGATATCCTTTAACCAGGATGTGAAAAGGCTCTACGCGATCAATACCTGCTGGGGCTGCAAAAACGTACGTGTTCGTTACGTCAAACTCATCTTTCTTGAGGTTGAATGGCTCTTTTTCTAGTGCCTCTCTTATGCGGGAAGAAAGATCGCCATCGACGATCTTCCACTGAATGACATTCGTAAATGAATACGAGTCACCAACATCATCCATACCAGTTAGGAGACGATATTGTTGGTCATTACGCTTTTGCAA
Organism: Candidatus Kapaibacterium sp.; assembly: GCA_025450975.1. Classification (GTDB taxonomy): domain Bacteria; phylum Bacteroidota; class Ignavibacteria; order Palsa-1295; family Palsa-1295; genus JANWLI01. The sequence continues at coordinate 3,081 of JANWLI010000116.1, forward strand.
AGCCTTGACACTATCGACTACCGGTTGAGCGGTGAGTGTACTGGCGCTGCCGAGAGAGATCGTCAGGGCAAGTATGCTCAACATACCTGTTCGAAACATCTTGTTTTTTGTCCTCATCCTAGTTTAACTATTCAATTCAGCAATAGAGGTAAGTGATATCCTCAGAATAAAGAGAGTGGCTCATGTTACATGAGCCACTCTCTTAGAGAAAGCTTACTTTCCGCGTTTCGGATAGAAGCGAATGATCTTCGTCGTACTGCGTCCGGTATTCGGATCAGAGATCGTGACACTCACTTCTTTGCCCTTCTTATCTATGCCATTCGGGTTCTTGATAACTCGAACGCCATACACGAACCCATCTTTCTTTGAACCCTTAGATTCGAAGACACCGCCATCGGAGGTGATATTCAGGTCGGTACCGATCTCGGAATAATATCCATCAATACCGTAACCTGCCTTAAAGCTAACCGTCGGCGCATCCCCGACATAGAATGCTTTCGGGAACGTTGCATTGAATGCCGGTGGGTCGATCGTGAACTCATCCTTCTTCAAGGTCACGAACTCATTCATGAACTGCGAACGGAAGAGTATTTCGACACCAAGCTTCTTGCCTTCCATTTCACCGAAGACTGGCGTAAACTCATACGTCGGCTCGTTAATGGTCTTATAAAGACTTCCATCGAGTGTCAGGTTAATACGATATGTACCATTAAGATCCTGATACTTACCGTTGATCTTGAACGGCACCTTCGTGTACGGAGTAACTTCGACCTTGCCGTCGATACTATCCGCCGGGAAGTATGTCAACGGATCGACCGGCTGCATACCCTTCACCGTTACACTGAACTGGCCCTGGCCAACGTCCTTCGCACCGCCGCCACGATTTGCCGAGCCGCGATACTTAACAGTATACGTCTGGCCGACCTCGCCTGCATTTGGCGTGTACTTCCAGTACCAGAACGTATCGATCTTCACGAACTCACCCGGGCCTTCGAGCTTCGCGATGCTTACACCCCTTGATTCGGCACCTTCGATACGCATAAGGTTCGGAAGGTCAAGCGTCGGGAACGAGTTAAAGTCACTGAGCTGCGGGTAGACTGCAAGCTGATCGAAGACCTTTGCTTCTTTACGCTTGACGTTCACGGTGAACTCGTTCATACCGAGGTTCGTCGAGAAGTTCTCGTACTGCGCACCCAGGAGCGAATCGATAAAGCCGCGGAGCTGCACGTTCTCGGTAATACCATCCTTCACTTCCAGAAGATCGCCTACCGTTAATCGGACGGCGCCGATCTTTACCGTATCGTCTTTCGAAGCACCCGGAGCCACACCGACAACCTGATTCGTACGAGCGTGGAAGCGAAGTGCATACTCGCCTTCGCCGTACGTCGGCTTAAACTTATACCGGAAGATATAATCCTGTCCCGTTTGTACGCGGGGGAACATCACGGTATCGCGACCCATCAGGATACTATCCATCTTGCCGCCATTTTTGTAAATGGCTAGCGAAAGATCGTTGACCGAGTCACGGATAGGGTCCGAGACGCGCACTTTCACTAAAAACTCACGGCCATCGGCCTCTTTTTCATCGCCGAGCACCATCTGCTGGTTCGACGTGCTCGAAACGCTCGTCTGCGAACCACGAAGTGCGTTGATGATCGTCTCAGCAATAAGCTGGACTTTCTTTCTATTACGCTCAATTTCCCGTAAACGACGTTGCGCCGCTTCTTCAGCGTCGTCACGTTCTACGATGATAATGAGTAGCTCGAGGAGAACTGCGAGATACAAAATGAAATAAACCTTACCGGCTCCGCCTTTGGACATGATTCTATTTTACCTTTACTGTTAGGAGATACAACACTACTATTTATAAAACTTACCTATGTATTTCGGACGCTTGCGTCCATTAATCTTCCAACCATCTTGGCGATCGCGTCAAGCTCAATATTGACGAAATCCCCGGTGCGAAAATACTGAAATATTGTCGCTTGAAACGTATGAGGGATGATCGCTACTTTAATGACGTTGCCGCGAATTTCGGCAACCGTGAGGCTTACCCCATCAATAGCGATCGAACCGTGACTGCTGATATAGCGCATGAAGTCGTCCGGAAGCTCAAAAAAAAACTCCCAACTGCCTCCCGTGGGCCTGATCTCGGTGATGCGAGCAACACCGTCTATATGCCCTTGCACGATATGTCCGCCTAACCGGGTCATTGGCGTTACAGCTCGTTCAAGATTCACCTTATCTCCCTCTTTCAATGAACTCAGCGTCGTCTTCTTCAATGTTTCAGCGACGGCCGTGACTTGAAAATCAGACGCACTCCGTATAGTTACCGTTTGACATACACCGTTAACTGCAATGGAATCATTGACTTCAAGATCACTCAATACTTCCTGTGCACTAAATAGTAAACACCGGGAAGTATCTTCGTTCCTTGCTGCAATACATGTGCCGATTTCCTCGATTATGCCAGTGAACACGTTAAAAAGGTTAAAAAAATATAGGATTTCTTTATTCTTTTTCGATGCATGCCATAATGCCCTCTGCTACTTCAAGTGCCCGTAAACCATCATTTCCACTTACGATAGGGATATTCTGCGATCTGATGACTTCCCGGAAAAGCTCGAGTTCGTAGCGTAACGGATTAAATTCTCTGACCTCCGGACGTTCGTAGATAATGTTGAGTTTTCGTTCTGCGCGTTCGATCTCTCCAAGATTAAACTGCAAGGATGAGCTTCCTGCCGTTTCCTCGCTGCTGGCCAGGCGAAATACCTCGGCGTTTTTTGCAGCAAAGTCTATCGAGAGATATGCGTCGCGTTCAAAAATACGCAGTTTTCGCATCGGATTTTGAGAAATGCGACTTGCCGTCACATTCGCTACTGCTCCGCTGGAAAACTTGATCCGCGCATTGGCAATATCGACCTCATCCGATACTACCGATACGCCTGATGCATCGACACTCGATACCTCACTTTTTGCAAGCGAAAGGATCACGTCAATGTCATGGATCATCAGATCGAGTACCACGGCGACGTCCGTCCCACGCGGCTTGAATTGTGCCAGACGATGCGATTCGAAAAACTTAGGAAGCTTGATGTATGGCTCGACTGCCAGAAGCGCCGGATTGAACCGCTCGATATGCCCGACCTGGACCTGCACTCTCTTTTGGTTTGCCAGGTAGACAAGTTGCTTCGCTTCTGCAACCGTCGTTGTGATCGGCTTCTCGATAAAAAGGTGCTTCCCGCGATCGATCCCTTCGAGTCCTACCTCATAGTGATACGATGTCGGCGTGACGATCGACGCCCCATCGACTGCCTCGAAGAGCGCATGCAAGGTAGTAAACGACTTTACCCCTAGCTCGGTCGCCAGACTTTCAGCGGCCTCCCCGTTCGTATCATAGACGCCGGCCAACTCCACGCCCTCGACCTCTTTCCAGAGCTTTGCGTGGACTTTGCCAAGATGCCCGACCCCTATGACGCCAACTTTGATCATTAGAACGTAGATCCTAACCCGATCGCATAACGGAAAGCAAAATGCTCTTTCCCATCATATGGGCGATTCAGGAAAAACGGGAAATAAAAATTGATAGATGGGATGCTGCCATACTCCTCGGCAACACCCTGCAACTGCCACGGCAGGAAGGAGAGCAGGTCAAGCTTAATACTTACCCCTGCATCGGCGCGCGCATTCTTCTGGAATTGACTAAAAAGTTGATACGCATTAGAGGTGTAGCTGCCAAGATCGGCAAAGAGACCTACACCCACAGCCTGGAAGAGTGCCACCTTTAGATCGATATTGAGGCTGGCGTAGGTATTGGCCGGCGTCGGATTCATCGCATACCCGCGCATCCCGGCTCCGCCCTCAACAAAGAAGTGGGCTTCCTTCGTAAAATGATTATTGATAAGCGCGATCGCACGATAGAAATCCTGATGCTGGCTTTCATATGGATCGGCAGAGCCAATACGCTGATAGATCTGTGTCGGCGGCACGCCGGACATTGCGCCAAAATTCGCGCGAAGATCGAGACCTATTCCCGATGCAAGCGGAATCTGCTGCGTGACATTTGCCCACAGCTTGTCAAATCCGGAAATATCTACATCCGTCGAAAAGAAATTACGATTGTTCATCGAATGCAGATAGACCTTGCCGCCAAGCTGCACATCGGTACGACGATTTGTCGAAGTAAAGGAATACTTACCGGCAACGGCGATCGTCGGCCCTGCTTCCCACTCGCCACGGAAATATGCATAGTTGATCCGCTCGAAGAGATTCAGCGATGCATTTACCTTATGCGTCGGACCGAGTGAAAGATAGGTAGGCCGGATCGTATGATCGATCTGCGCGCCGAGATCGTAGATACCTGCTTGCTTTTTTACAAGTAGGCCAAACGTCGTGAGATCGCCTAACCATTTAACGTTATACGTGCCGCGATACCTGAAATCAACTCTGTCCATGAGCGGCTCCTTTAGCTCGAGTGGTCCGTTGGCACGGTCGACTGTTCGTTGTTCGAAACGCTCATTGAGATTCTCAGCGTCGAACAGGAAATTGAACATCCAATCTTCGTTGCCAAGATTCCGAAAGCCCTTCAAGATACCGACGCCTAAATTCAAATTAGATACTTCGTCAAACCAGATGATAGGCCTAATTACTGCATACCCTTTTGTATATGGCGGGTTCGCGTGTAACTGTTTGAGAAATGCAATCTCATTAGGAGGATTTTCAAATGGATCCAAAAATGAGAAATGATATGTCCGGTTATTTGAGTAATTCAGATCCTGCAGCCTGAACGACGTATCGATCTCAACCCAATCCACTTCTTTCGGTGTGATCGCAGTGCCTTTATATTCTTTCTTCACCCAGTCCCATGGAGTGAAGAATATTCTTCCCGGCTCGGGCTTTCGGTACGCTGTCCCCTGGTTTACTGCCAGCGGAATCGTGGCCAGACCTGTCGTCCCATCTTCATAATGAAGCAAAAGATCGATCGGCATCACACCGACATCACAATTATAGAGTTCGACAGTTGTACCATATGTACGATCGCCCGTCAGTGCACTCTCTACGTCATAGACGCCATAGTCGATCGTCCGCGTCGTATGAAACCACTGGTCGAAGTACCAGTCGAGATCGGCGCCGGACACATCTTCCATGGTCCGCTTAAAGTCATTGAGGTTTGGATGCTTGAAGTGCCAACGCCGGAAATACTCCTTCATCCCCTTCCAGAATACATCGTCGCCAAGCACATACTCAAGCTGAGCAAGACCATTGAGTGTTTTGAAATATGCCTGCCCGGCGTTCGGATTCTCTCGCGCCCAATCATGCGGAATGTTAAGCGGTTCTTCGTAGCCTAGCGTTGCCAGATTCTGGTACGGCCCGTAGTAATTCTTGCGATGATCGAATTCAGGAATAAACGTCCGCGTCAGCCACGAAGTATCTCTATAGGGAGCGCGCTCGTTATGCCTGCCATAATACGCCTCCATCACGACCATCTCCAGAAATTCCGTGAAGCCCTCGTCGAGAAATGCATAGCGCGTCTCGTTATTGCCGAGCATTCCATAGAACCACTGGTGCGCGCCTTCATGCATGATGAGGCCCGCATTGGGGCTCCCATCCATGATCAGCTGCGGATACTCCATGCCACCATCACCGGCATGCGTATTATAAAAGTTACGATACTGATACCAGCCGACTGCCTTCGAGTGATGGTCGAGCATGAAGATCGTATGCTTCATCGCTTCCTTCCAGCTTTCACGATCGCCAAGCTTGTAGAGGCAATGTACCGATACCGTATCGCTCCACGTATCCCATTCATGAATGTACTCGTCGGCGACCCATGCAAAGTCATGAACATTCGACGCCTTGAAGCGCCACGTCTTCATCCCATCCTGCTTTGTAGGATAGTAGATTCCCTTCTTGCTGCCTTTGGCAATACTGTCGTATCCCCAGCCAACTTCATTCGGGTTCTGGACTTCTCCCGTTGCACCGACGCAATAACTTGCAGGCACCGTAAGCTTCACATCGAACTCGCCCCAGACGCCATAAAACTCTCTGCCAACATACTCCTGATGATGCCAGCCTTCGCGATCATACTCGCACACTTTCGGATACCACTGGCACATCGAATACTTGATGCCGTGATCGTTCATCCATCCGCTGCGCCGCGTCTGCTTTGGGATCTGCGCGAAAAAATCAAGCTCGATCGTCTGCGTTTGCTTCGGCGCAAGCGGCTGATTCAACGTAACCTTCATGATCGTCCCGGTCACTTCATACTTTGCCACACCACCTGCACGGACGCCGAGAATATTATAGCCGCCCCAATCGCTCTGCTTGTACCGGTTGAACTTCCCCATCATCCCCTGATCGTTCTGCGCTTTCGAACGCTCGTACATCATCGAGCCGGGACGGAAGGCGTTGAAGTAAAGATGGAAGTAAACTTCGTTGAGTGTTTCCGGCGAGTTATTCGTGTACGCAACGCTTAGCTTACCATTGTAGGAATGGATCGAGTCGATGAGCGCAGCTTCGATCTGATAGGAAACATGCTGCTGCCAATAGTCAGACGGTTGAGAAAATACGGGCGATGCGAGTAATACGAGAAAGAGCGAAAATCTAATCATTCAAGGATCAATAAAGCTCTACAAAAAAGAAGTGATGAGGATAACGCAAACGAAGTCAAGAAAATCCTACTAAATCCCGGAAGTTTTTCGCTTTTCCTGTCTCCACGAAAGGCTCGTTGTCTCCAGCAAGCCCTCGACGGCGTCGGCAGTCGCTTCCCAGTCGAACGATCTGGCAAAGGCAATGCCCTTCTCGCCAAGTGCATGCCTGAGCGACTCATCCGTTAACATACGTTTCAGGGTATCCGACAGAGCGGCAATGTCACTATACGGATAGAGCAATCCGGTAACGCCGTCTTTAACCGAATCACGTAGCCCGGGACTATTTGCAGCCACCGAGGGCGTTCCGCACGCGCTCGCCTCGATATTGACGATGCCCCACCCTTCCTTCGCAGACGGGTTCACGCACACCCACGATCGTCCCAGCAGCCGCAGCTTTTCTTCTTCGGTAATAAAGCCGATAAATTTTGTCGAATCCGTGACACCAAGCTCCTCCGCAAGCGCACGAAGCGCAGGCTCATGATCACCCTTCCCGACGATGAGCAACTCCGCATTGGGGATCGATGGACGAATAGCTGCGAACGCACGGATCAGCTGATCGACACTTTTGTATTTTTTCAGCCGGCCGACATAAGCGATCGTTGGAGCAGTGAACTTCCCATCCGCTTGCTTGTACCGTTCGTCATACGCGATCGCATTCATCGCGAAGGTAAATTGTCGTCGGTCAAATCCCACTTCGAGCAGCTCGTCTACTGTCGATTGTGAAACGACAAGAAATGGAGTCTTTTTATAAACACGCTTCGCCAGATATTCTGTGAAGAGTACATAGCTCCCGAGCACTTGCCCGACTTCCTGGAAAATAGTCTCCCCAAAAAAATGATGACACAGACCGACAAGCGGACGCCGGATAAAGAGCGGCGTTAAGAACGGGATCTTATTAATATCGTCGACAATAACATCAAACTCCTGTTTCTTTAAGTGCAGCGCATAGTAGAGCGGTACGATAAAATTAAAGGTGCTGCGCGACCCACGCCGTATGATCTGTATCCCATCAAGCGTTTCGGATGCTTTGGCACCGGGAAATTGCGAACAAAAAAGGGTGACGGAATGCCCGCGGGCAACAAGGCGTCGGAAAGTCTCACGTAAATGTATTTCTGCACCGCCGGCTTCCGGATGGGTCCAGTCCTGCCAGTTAAGTACAAGTATCTTCACAGAAAAATGGGCTGCGGGCGTGGTGCATGCGAGCTAAAAGACAATACGTCTCATGTATGAGTTTCGACAAACTGATATTTATCATGAAGGCAGTTCGTATTTTTATATGGTATGGTACGATCACACACGATCCATCGCGCGATCGCAGCACTCTGTTTTCTGATTGCCTTTATTGTCTACTACGCGACGATGCAACCCACCGTCGCGTTCTGGGACTGCGGTGAATTCGCCTCGTCAGCCTGGGCTCTTCAGGTACCGCATCCTCCCGGAGCGCCACTGTGGACCTTACTCGGACGCCTGGCAATGCTCTTACCAACACAGGCAGATCTCGTTGCACGCTATAACCTCCTCTCCGTCTTTTTTGCAGCATCGGTTGTCACTCTCCTCTATCTGATCACGGTCAGAATGATCAAGATGTGGCGCAGCGAACCAACATCTCCGGCCGATATGCTCACGACCTACGGCGGAGCATTTATCGCAGCAACGCTCTATACGTTTACCGACAGCTTCTGGTTTAACGCACTTGAAAATGAGGTCTATGCGTTTACGATGTTCCTCCTTTCTTCGATCCTATGGCTAGTTCTCTACTGGCATGATCGTGCCGAAGAACAACATAACGAACGGTACCTGCTTCTTGGAAGCTACCTCATCGGCCTGACGCTCGGTGCGCACCAGATGGTCGTCCTCATGATCTTTACCTGCGTACTGCTCGTCTACTACCGCCTCAACAAGCACGTTACGGCCGGTGGTTGGTTAAAAACAGCGCTCTTCTCACTTCTCGGATTCATCTTCGTCTATAAGATCGTCCTCACCGGCATCGTCGGCTGGATGGACTCATCGCCACTCTTAGTGCTGATCATTGTCGGAGGCATCGTCAGTGGTATCTGGTACACACACAAAGTACAAAAAGCCTTTGCACACATGTGCCTCTGGTCGCTGTTACTGGTGATCGTCGGATATTCAACCTATGCATTGGTAATCATCCGCTCTAATCAGGACGTGCCGATGAATCAGAATGCACCGCGGAGCTTCAAACAGTTTAAGCATTATCTCGCCCGTGAACAGTATGGCGATCGCGGGTTCTTCCCGCGCAGATCGCTCGATGAGTTCGGACAAAAGACAGGGCCGACCTGGGATGCACAAAAGTATGCGAACGATCTTAACTTCTTCTGGAAATTCCAGGTCGACCACATGTCGAACCGCTACCTCTACTGGAATTTCATCGGCAGAACTTCCGATCAACAGGAAGCCGGGTCCGACTGGTCCAATACGCTTGGTCTCCCGTTCTTTCTCGGACTCTTCGGCTTGTTCTGGCACTTCAAGCGCGATCCAAGACGAGCAACTGCACTGCTCTTCATGTTCCTCTCCTTAGGACTTGTCGCAGCATTATTCCAAAATAGTCAGGACCCATCGGCCAGAGAGCGCGATTATTTCTACGTTGGCGCGTACTTTGTCTTCGCACTTTGGGCAGGCATCGGCGCAACGGGGATCATGGAGTATTTCCGCAGCCGCAAAGAAGCGAAAGGGCAAGACGAAGACGGTGAACCAACTACCATTATCCCGTTCGGCAACGTCGGCAAGCTTTCGTTAACGTTTGCAGTATTTCTTGCCGTACTGCTCATTGCTCCGGTAAATCAAGTTGTTGGGCTCGCAGGCCTTGCCTCAGGAAAATCGATTTCGGAAAGTTCGCGATGGTCGATGTATACGCGTGCAGGTAACTACGTCCCCTTCGATTGCGCCTATAATCTCCTGCAAAGTTGCGATAAAGACGCCATCCTCTTCACCTATGGTGATAACGACACCTATCCGCTCTGGTGTCTGCAGGATGTCTACGGCATCCGCCGCGACGTTCGTGTGATATTGCTCTCGATGGCAAATGTGAGCTGGTACATCGATCAGATCAAGAACGAAGAACCATGGGGAGCGAAGAAGATCGCTCTTCAGGACGAGCAGTTTAGTAATCCGAACTTACAGAAGCTCCTGCTTACCGACGACCCCTTCGCATTAAAAGCGAGAACAGAGTCAGCACGAGTCGCTTCGATCCCGCTCACCGAAGCAGCGATGCGCGACATCACCGGCGATCCGCAGCGCACCGAAGGCAAACTCGAATGGAATTACATCGGCTCCTATGACAATCGCGACAAGTTTGTCTATACGACGGCCGATCAGCTCACCTTCGATATCATCCGGTCGAATATCAACTCGCGGCCGATCTACTACTCCGTGACTGTTCCGAAAAACTTCCGACTCGGCCTCGACCAAAATCTTGCAGCCGAAGGTCTCGCCCTCCGGGTCACACCCGACAGATTCCCCGAAGACAACTCAGGCTACGGCGGCGGTATCAACCCTGAACGTCTAAAGGCATTCCTGCTGAGTCCCGTGAGCGAACCGGTTGCAGAGCCAAAGCGCGGCGCGCTCATTCGCTCGTTCAATGATGAAAGCGCAGGCCTTGCATATATCGATAAGAATTTCGCATTCAATTATCTCATGGCGTTCATGCGCTATGCAGAGTGGATGCTGAATATGGAGAACACTGCAGAAGCTAACAGTGCACTTGAAGCAATGGATAGCAAACTCCCTCCTGCTCAGGTAGTCTCGGATGTCTATCCGCCGGATATGATCGCTTCCCTTTTCCAACGCGCAGGCAATAAGGAGAAAATGGATAAGTACGCTACGATCGCAATGGCATCCATGCAAAAGCCGGTTCCCGATGAAAGCATCGGCTGGGCGTTGCAGAGACAGTATCGGATGGGTAATCTCTCACTTGCGATCGGCAACCTCACAGATGCAGAGAGGATCTATCGGCAACTTCGCGACGGTACAACCGATAAGAGCATCATCGTGCAGATGGATCTGCGCCTCATGGAGATCCAGGCACGCAAACTTGAAGAACAGGGAAAATTTGCAGAAGCCCTCGCCAAGTACGAAGACGTGATCAAGCTCCGAGGCATGCCGGAAGACAAACTTACCCCAGACTTCAAACCGGCCCTCAGGAGACGAAACGCTTTACGAAAACAGTTAGGCGATACCGTACGCCCATAAGCGGCTCCGAATGGCCGCAACATACGGCAACGCTAGGTGTTGATGGAGAGGAGTATAAATTATGATACTCCTCATCACCGTTATTCTTCTTGCATCGAGTCAGTTGCTGTAACATATTTCTAATATTTTTGTAGCACAATACTTCACCAAAGATAGTCAATATGCTCATTTGTCAGCGCTTCTTCATTGCTTTATTTGTAAGCGGGATGTTTATTGCCGGCTGCGATTCCGATGCGGAGGTACCTTCGGACTCTAAGCCCAAAGAAGCATATCAGGCTTATACCTTTGGCAATGCTACTGTAGCGCATCCCTTAACGACTCCCATTACAGTTCGAGTCACGAGATCTCTCGATACGATTATTCCTCTTAGCCTGGGGCAGCTCGATTTTACGACCACGCCGAACGTCGACAGCCATTTCACCGCCTACGCAGGCACGAGTTGGAGTTTCGAGGAGTCGCCGGATGAGATCCCGGAATACCTGGGCCTTACGTTCGAACCGAAAGACCTCGCCGCCACCGAAACGACAACAAACCTGCGTGTTATCATGCCCGATTGGCTACGCGATGTCGAAACCTTCAATATGAACGTCGTAGTCAATAGGCCGGGATCGATGCAAACGACCATTCCGCTCAGGATCGAGGTTGCCTACCCACCCATCGATGGTCCGTTATTCGAGACCGAACCGGATGTATTCTTAATGAAACCTGGCCGTAAAGATTCTATTATCCTCAGGACGAAGTTTATCAGACCCGGAGAAAAATATACGCTGGAGCTACTCGAGCCATTCGACGACTTCAGGCTTAAGCCCAACGTCAAATTATCGAAAACCTATTTTACACCTGAAGAACCGGAGGTCATGATGACTGTCGATCACGATCTCAATGGCCTTGTTGGGTCCGGAGGGGCCAGGGTCCGTCTTACCAGGGTAAGCAGCGATTGGTACACGTTCGAATTTTCCTTCCAATACTCCAGTAATCATTAAAAAAAAGCGGCTCTGTGTAGAGCCGCTTTGTACAGTTCACCCAATTGTAATTAGATCAGCCCTCGAACATGCCGCTCTGCTTCGGCGGCTTCGGTGTCCGCTAATTAGAGAACAACGTCTTAATCCGCTTCATCGCCTTCTCGATATTCTCGATCGAGTTTGCGTAGCTGAAGCGAATATATCCTTCGCCATGCGCACCGAACGACGTACCCGATAGGCAGGCAACGTTCGCTTCGTAGAGGATCTTATCGGCGATCGTCCGCGAATCTAACCCGGTCATCGTAATATTCGGGAACACGTAGAACGCACCGAGCGGCTTATGGCAGCTAAAGCCGGGAATATCATTAAGCGCATCGACGATAAAATCACGGCGGCGCTTGAATTCCTTCACGACATTATCTACCCA
>JANWLI010000117.1 GCA_025450975.1 Candidatus Kapaibacterium sp.
CTTCGCGGTAAAAATCCTACCTCTCCACCACAAACCCACGGGAGACAACACCACCGCCACTAGACACTCGCATCACATAACTACCACTACTCAGCATATCCACCGGCACCACCACAACTCCCGCCTTCCCCTGCGAAGTCTGCACCAGTTTCCCAGCGGCATCATACACCTCGATCGTCACCGCCCCGTCCGACACGATCTCCACCGTCAGCTCATCCCGAGCCGGATTGGGACGGATGCTTGTAATCTCCAAGGCGCTCCGACCATGGCGCATGAAGTCGGTAAGCGTCCGGTCGCCGCAGAGGAGGGCGAGGGTGAAAATCGTGTCTTGCGAAGTGGCTGAAAGTGTGCATCGTTCGTAGTCAGGGTCGAAACTGTTGAGTCGCACATTCGAGAGCGCGATCGGTGTGGAGATCGCATCGGTAATGTAGGTAAGAAGCTCGATGCTGAGGATCGCAGACGCAGGGTCTAACGCAATGTCAGTCCCGGAAATCGCGATATGATGCGTCACTACTCCATTAGCTTGCTGAGTCTGACTATGTGTTAACGCAAGACCGTTCGGAATACTTAAATTAACAACTTCCAGCAAGTCTTCGTCAAGTGTCACATCGAAGCTGATCTCGGAGAGATTGACGTTGCGCATTACCTTCGAAGGAAAGAGACGATACTCCGTCACTTCGCCCGAAGGAATGTTGCTGCGAGTGAGCGAAGGAATGAATTCTAGTGAATCTTTCGGAGAAACGCTCTCTCCAAAGATGAAAATGGACGTATCGAAGGTATTCCCCTTAAGCCTGAATCGCAGGCACACTTCAGCTGTGTCAAACGAAGTGCCGGTCGGCTCATAGTGAACTATAAAAGAATCGGTGACGATCTCTTTCCCAAACCCATTATGCGTTATCGTAAAACGCGGAGAAGCGACAGAGTAGATCGTATCGAGCATAACCTTGTCGCCATCGCAGGAGAAGAGTGCGGAGAAAGTAAGGGTAGTATCTTTCGGCTTACATGGTTGAGCCAATAGCTTAGAGTTACTTAGAAGAATTTCAGGTTTATGGGGAGGTAACGCATAGCGCCAAAGTGCACCCGGCTTTTTGACCGGAAAGTTCTCAGGAGTATCACCGACAAACAAGAAATTATTATAAAAATAATAACGAGTGTCTCTATACCCGTCAAAGTCAGCTATTTTATGCCATGACTTACCCTGATCAGTTGATTCCCAAAGCCCATTCCCATTAGTTTGTATATAGAGATGGCAAAGATCGCCAACTATGCATCCTGTAGGTGAACTCGCTCCCAATGGGAAAGTAAATATCGTATCCCATGTCAAGCCTGCATCGTCCGATCGAAGCACATTTCTTGTGATTTCAGATACGAGAAAAAAAGTACCAGTGCTTTTGATACCTAATGGCTGCCATGCTTCATCGAGTGACGTTGTCCGAACCCATGAAAGACCATTGTCCGTTGTTCGATTATAAATTCCATTATTAGTTGCATCGTTTCCACATGCCTCAATCCCCAGGCTGTCATTTATGAATGCAAAACCAGTTTTAAATGCTGGTCGCGGAATAGTTTCAAGTATCAGCCAACTATTTCCTTCATCGATAGAAAGATATCTTTTTCTGACTAAATTGCTACTGTTTGCAAACAATAACTTTGATTTACGATTATAAAACGCTCCATTAAAAAAATCAACTAATGGTAAGGATGCCCAATTATTTCCACCATCGATGGTTTTGTATACATTGTCCCCATTTAAAGTACCTGTACCGCCAAATATCCATTGTGTCTGATTATCTTTTATTACAATCGAAGAAAATTGAGACGAGAACTGATTGCTACTTTTTATCCAGCTTTCTCCTTTATCTCTTGTTGTCCAAATTTCAGACCACGCGTTGCCAGACTCAGCAAAAACTAAAGTTCCGTTCGCCAACGAATCGCCTATTTCATGAAATTTCAAATCAGCGACGTAAAAATTGTCTCGCTCAAGCACTTTTTCCCACTGTGCCCAGAGGGGCATGCAATAAATCAGCATGCCCCATCCGATGCAGTGCGCAAGCACACAATGAACTCTCTCTCGTACGGTTACCTTCATTATCTTCGTCCGACAACCTGAAACATAAATCCATGTGGCGTGTCATCGCATGCATTACCGGCATCGAATGTAAAAACCTTAAAAACATTGTTATTAATGCTTGTGGCAACAGCCAGAAGGCACGCCGGGGCAGGTGCACCATCTACAGTCACATTTGGCGTTACCACAACGCTACCCTGGTTTATACCCGTTGTTTGATTGAGGTCCGTGGTAGACGGCAGATTGTTTAAGGTAATTGTGTAGACATTTGGATTGGCGAATACAATACTCGCAACTCCAAATGAGCTATTAGCTGTAACTGTCCCCTGATCATCAGCAGCAGGCACATCACCCCATGCAATAATCAGATTATCCTGATAGCTTGCTCCGTATACGGCTGGTTTGATCGGGTTTGCGATGCGTGCCGTGTCTACTAAAGGTATTAATACTTCTTTGGGTATTAATTCAACATCGTTTAGATTGCTATAGACGATTGAATACCCTCCATTGGTGACTTCGAAGGCGTTGGATCGGGTGGTATCTGATTCGTCCCCAGTGGTGGTAATAAAGCCGTTGCCTACTATTACTATCCTGTCGTCCGAGAATGTAAAATTGATTGGAGGAGTTTCGGATGGAGGAATTCGTGATACAGGATCTTGAGTACGAAAATGTGTCGCATCACTTTCTCCTTGAGCAATATTCCTAGCTCCTACAACTGTCTGTGCATAGCTCTGACCGATCAAATTGTCGCCCCCAGGAATAGTTATGACATTCCCAAGGCCGCTTATTAGATTTACTCTACCACCTCCGATCGTAGAATGCGGTTCTTCAATTTTATTATCGAATCCTCCTCCTATTACTGAAAAATTGGCATGTATTTCATTCGAATCGCCAGCACCAATAAAACAAGAAATATTATCGTGTATCTGATTGAGCTTCCCAGCACCGATAAATCCTAAATCACCATCGATTATATTCCCGTTTGTAACTACATCACTTTCTATTGCGCCACCTGCACCAATAAAGCTATTTTGGCCTTTGATTTTGTTCCCTTTTCCCGCCCCTATCATTGACCGGAATCCGCTTTGGCTGATAGTATTACTGTCACCGGCACCGATTATGCTCCAAGCAGGAGAAGATAGGGTAATAGTATTTGTTTGTCCCGCAACTATCGCCGAAAATCGAGCATTATTGACCGCATTGTTTTCACCACCTCCGATAAACGTACTCTCGCCTCTTGCCCTGTTATTCTTTCCTCCAACTACTGAAGCAAACACTGCAATTCCGACGCCATCAATCTCGTTTCCGGCTTGGTTCTCTATTCCTCCACCGACAAATCCATAATGATCTGTCACCTGATTTACGCTGCCATTTTTTCCACCTCCGGCGATCGTTGCTCCTTTGACCCCGGTCGTTCTTGCATTGGCCTGATATCCACCAATGATATTTGGACTTTCGTCTGTGTGTTCGTAACGCATGACACGCTTACTACCTTTATCGGCAGCATCGCTTTGGAACACTCGTATTTCAAAATTCTGAGCATCGATGGTTCCGAGAAAGTTAGAGCCGCCGTCTCCAATAGAGCTTGTACTTACATTTCCAACCAGTTGCCAGTCATCTTGTAGGACTGGTAGCCAACCGAGTGTATTCGTAAAAGTCCCCGTACCTGAAGACTGCGACAAGATGCCTATTACATCACCTACTGAACCTTGTGACGAGGGAAGGATGTAATTGATAACATCATTCTGATTTGTCGCTGCAGTAAAACTGGAGTAATGAAAGCCACTACCTCCATTGTCAGCCTCATAGAAACGGAGTTCGCGAGGGTCATTGTCATTATTATAGAGCCATAGGTTAACATTACCTAAGTACATCGTATTCGATGCAGACATTGTCGGAGGTGCAGATGAACCATCATACGCGTGGAATCCCAGGCTATTGCTGCCAGTGATATCTAATGCACCGCCGCCAAGCACGGATGAACGGAGTCCGGCAGCGATATTATTCTGACCACCAAGAACCGAAGAATAATCTCCGCTTGCAGTGTTGGAGGCACCACCGACAACTGACGATCTTGTATTTGAAGCAGTGTTATTGCTTCCACTTCCAATAAACGAATACTCCCCTGTTGCAGTATTCGTATAACCACCTGCAATTACTGCATAGTTTGCGCTGCTGGCAGGGGAAGGGACGCCGATCGTATTATCATATCCACCACCAAGAACTGCCCACGAACCAATCAAATGATTACTATAACCTCCTCCAAGGAAACTAGCAGGCCCGTCTATTTTATTTCCATGACCGCCACTAAGAAATGCAAAGTCAGATTGCGTGGCCGCCGAACCTGTTCCATAGCCAATCCGATTTGGATTACTGCTGCTACCACCTCCGGAAATGGCGGCTCCGACAGTCGAGGTACTTCCCGTAAGATCGATTGTATTTGACGCACTACCTCCAAGGATGTTTGAACTTGTTGAGTTAGGCATATAGGTCATTACACGACTAGAGTTCACTCGCATCTCCAAATGTGAAGCGTCCGTCGTACCGAGAAAATCAGTACCCGGAGTAAGACTATTGTTTCCAGTCAATGACCAATCACCAGCCGTTTGTGGGCTCTGAGTCCATAGCAGACTCATGACTTCTGGAGCTAACTTATTTATTGTCACCGCCCTATCGGCCACATTCAACGCCATCGGCACTGCCACTAGCTTCGTCAACGGCCGCATTTCCGCCGTCCCATTAACCGAAACCCCGACCCAAAGCGAGCGGTCGAGCGTCTTCGAATCCGGCAGCGATTTGCCGGAGCCTAGCTGGAGATTGAAAATGCCGTTTTTCACTTCTGTCGCGTACGTGTCCGTCCAGAAGGCTTCATTTCCCAGCGGGTCGCTGTAGAGCGTCACCGTGAGTTGGTGAAGTCCGTCCGAAACCGGAGCGTCATTCTGAGTTAGTGTACCTTGATACGACATAGTATACTGTGCGTTAACCAGCGAACCTGAAAGGCTCAAGCCGATCAAGACGAGAACGAATGCGAAGTTACGGGTTACAAACCGTAATGTGTTTGACTTCGAATACATGGGTTTTCCTCCATGATTATGATGGGATAAATCCCGATATCCGAAGGTTGTACCGCTGTACCGCGAAAAAAGGACAGGGTACATCCGCCGGTTACCGGCAGGTGTTTCCACCTGGTATACGGGGAGGGCGCAAGCCTTCCCCAAACTTTTTAAAGCTCTTGAATAATCCTACTAGTAGAAATCCATAGTGCAGACCCTTTCGCTGTAAATGATGGTGTCTGTTGTTGTCAGTTTCCTTAAGAACCTACGAAAGTGAGGAGGTTGATAAGCTATTTGCAAATGTAAGCAAACTTCCATAAAAGTATCTAGGCATAAATTCCACAAAATGACGATTGTTAATAACTTGTGAATAGAAAGTTACATGGGCACCTTGTGGCGGCTTTGTCTATGTATTATATTATAGTGGCGGTTTAAGCAGATCAGGCGTTGGCGGGATATGCGTGTAAATTTTGCAAGGCGGGTAGGCGTATTGGCGGATAGGCGTATGAAAATGCGGGGCGCGGTGCGTGTAAGTTTCAGACAGACTGTGTGGTACACAACTATGTTGGCGCATATCAAGGGTTTAGCTACACATGTTTGATGCGTGTAAATTGGACCGTGATTGAAGGATTGAAAGGATTAGCAGGATGCGTGTAAATTTGACGGGGATTGAAGGGTGGCGGGATCGGTGTAAATTTTGCCAACAGCTTGGCGAATTTCACTATCAACTAACAGCTACCAACTAACAACTCCCCAAGAGTTTCCACGGCAGAAGTGTGTAAACTTAGATCGTTGAAAATTAAATGAGTTTCGGGCGCTCAGCGTGGAACATCTTGCGTTTTGTGAGTTCAGAGTTTTATGAGTTTAATGAGTTGATTCGCTCCGGAGTTGCATCAACTCATAAAACTCACTAAACTCATTAAACTCACCAACTCGGAGGTATTTTTGCACTACGAATGGAGAAAAACCCGCTTAAGGCGTTTTGGAATAGTACGCGGTACTATGCAGTTGGCTTGTATAATGCCGTCGACGACGATCACGCTTTTATGCTGGCTTCCGGGATCGCCTATAATGTCTTTCTCTGCATCATCCCGCTGTCGCTGATCCTGTTCCAGGTCTTCTCGTTTATCCTGCAAAACGACGTAGGCGCGCGGCAGGCCATCCTCGATTACCTCAAGCAGATCTTCCCCGTCCAGCAGTACGGAGTCGTCATGGAAGAATGGGTCTCGACCCAGTTCGAAAGCGTTGTCGACGTCTCGTTCATCCCAGGACTTATCGCCTTCCTGATCCTCCTCTGGCTTTCGAGCGCATTATTTTCGTCGCTGCGTACGGGCGTCAATATTTGCTACCGGATCAAACCCAAACGCAATGCTGCAGTCCTGAAGCTCTACGATTTCGGTATGCTCTTCGTGCTGTCGATGTTCCTGTTGCTGACCATCCTCACATCGCCGATCATTGCAGCGCTGACGGAAATGAGCTCGGATATTTTGCCGGGATTTCTTTCGGACTTTCTCGATAGTACGCTCGGCTTACTGATCCCGATCGGCATTTCCGTCGTCGGCTTTCTGCTGCTCTACAAGCTGCTTGTGCATGAGCGGATCTCCTGGCGGGCAGCCGTCGTCTCGACGCTTGTCACCGTCGCGCTTATTGAGATCATGAAGTACCTGTTCCGGATCTACCTGACGCAGGTCGCCAGCATCGGCGCACTCTACGGCGCCTATGCCTTTGTCGTGGCCATTGCGTTGTGGTCATACTACGGCGCCCTCGTCTTCGTCCTCGGCGCCGAGATCGGAAGGTTATATCGGGACCGCAAAGCGCAGATCCCTGCCACGGAACCTACGGTTGTCCACTAAGGGAGAGTAAAATCTACTTTAGCCTCGGCGCTCGCAGTGACGGTTACCTTCGCTTCTTTTGAGATGTCCGGCTTCCAGCGGTAGCTGACGATGCGGCCGTCCTCATTCTTCAACTCTTCGATGCGCCAGTCATCACGCCAGAGCTTTACCGTATACGATCCCGGAGGAACATTGCTCAACGTAAATCTTCCCGTTGAATCCGACACGGTATAGTATGGATGCTCGGCGCTCATGACAAAGCCTTTCATCCACGGATGGACATCGCAGACGATCTTATGCAGGCCTTTTTTCTTCAGGATGAGCTCGCGCGGCGGCGCCCCCTCTGGTTGCGCTTCGTTCGTAACGGTCTCGCTTGCTGTCGAAACATGGTAGTTATGCAGCGCATCGTCATCGTTGGTCACAATGATCGGCGTTCCGGCTGCGACCACCTGTGCGTGCGGCAAGAACGCACAGTCAACCTGCTGCAACTTTGGCGACGTGTTCAAGTCGCTGGCCTTGCCTTCACGGATCCCCTCGAGCCAGACAATGCATCCTCGCACACCCTCATTTCCGGGATGACTCGGATTCACATGCGAATCGCCGCAGACGGGTTGATCGCGCTGGATCGATACGCGTTCGAGATACGGCAACGAATCCGTACGCAGGATCTGCCCGGAGACCGTGCCACCGTTCTGAACATTGATGACCTTATAATCCGTAAACGTATCCTGAACTTCCGGCTCTTCTTTTTTGCAGGAAACAAGAAGTGCCAAGGCGCAAAAACATAAATATATCTTATTCATCTTCTACTTATGCAAAACCCCGTAAGATATTTATTCTTACGGGGTTGAGGTTTCAAAACTTGAATCGTCAGCGCGCGGCGATCTTCTTCGATGCCGGTGGCTTTGCTATGCTTGCCGTGTTCACACCGGCTCCGACGGCACCCGTCATCATGTTCGTTGCGATCACGTAGCCGCCATTCGGCAATACGTAACGATCGACACCGTTGACGGTCGCATACGGACTCGTCGCAGGCATTGCATCGGTATTGATCGACCAGACGTAATCGATAACTGCCTGGATCTGCAGCTTGTAATCGCCACCAAGAATGGTATCGGCCGGAGCGGGTTTACCGCTTGCCCACCAGAACGCCGTCATCGGCGTACCCGGCATGATCGAATCCGGACTCAGCAACCAGTGCGTCATCCAATCCGGGCGGATACGTTTCTTGATCGTCGAAAGGCTCGGTGCCTTCGTCTCGGCATTCATGTTCCCGTCAACATAGTGACATGACAGACACTTCAGCTTATCGAAGAGATACTTACCTGCCGGCAACAACGCCGGGTTCGGTGTATGCGTGTACGTCGTTCTGACGTAACGACGATCGTGCGTTGCAAGGAAGTAATCCGATGCAGTCTGCAATTGCTCGTCGGAGAATCCATACGATGGCATGCGGAATTTCACCAGCGGACGGGTCTTGAACGGTCCGGTGAGGAATGTATGCAGCCAGTCTTCCTGGACTCTGCTTCCTTCCGCCGTCAGGTGCGGCGGTGCATAGTAGGCAATGTTCTGATCGCCGACAAATTTCTCGTTGACGAGCTTTGCAATATGCCCACCGGCATTTTCAACCTTATGGCAGCCGACGCAATTATTCCAATGCACGAACATTCTACCCTTATCGAGCGCAGCCTGCTGTGCTTCGGTATTGACGTAGCCGTTACCGATGAACTTACCCGTCTGCGAACGTAAGAACACCGACATCGCATACGCTTCCTGGTTCGACATATCGAAGTTCGGCATCGCCTGCGGAATACGCTCCGTCGTATACATACGCGAATGCTTCATCTTGCCGATGACCCACGTAAACCAGTCGCGGTTCTCGTAGGCAGCGTGCTCTTCAACACGACCAAGCGGAATGCCGGCTTTCTTGAAATCAGCACGATACTTTGCGAACACTTCATCCGGCTGATTACCAAAGAAGAGATCGTACTTCGTTTTTGCCCCGAAGGTCGCAAGGCTCACAGCAACTTTCGCCTGGTTCTCCATGCCCTTGATCTCGTGACATCCGTAGCAACCGGCGTCGCGAATGATCTTCATACCGGCCTGGATCGAAGCACCATCGGCAATATTACCTTTGAAAGATGTCTTGACGCTGTCGTTCGCTCCGGTATGCTGCATTAGGTATGCAGTAAGATCTGCGGCTTCCCCATCGGTTAGACGCAGCGAAGGCATGCGCGAATGCACATTGTAGTTCTTCGGATTCTTGATCCAATCAAAGAGCC
>JANWLI010000118.1 GCA_025450975.1 Candidatus Kapaibacterium sp.
GGGAAGGCCACATCCCAGAAGGGAATATCGAGATCGAAGATGTTGCGTGCAAGCAGGAACACGCCGATGCACAGCAGGAAAATTCCGAACATGGAGTTTCTAAACATGACAGCTCCTCTTTAGAATGTTGTTGATGGCGTGCGGTCGATGATCTCCACACCGCCGAAGACGACCTTCGCATGCACATGGATCGCAGGCGATCCTGCGACGTAGGCGGCGCTGGTATAGGTCTTATCGCCGAACGACACCGACTCTTTGTTAGGGAATTCCACGGCTCCGAAGACGCTGCTTCCGTCAATGATCAGCGGCGTGTTGCGATCGATGATGATCTCCGCACCGCCGAAGACCGTGCTCACATCGACATGGATATCCTTATCGACAGGCTTGATATTGCGCAGATCGTAGACGCCTTTGCCGAAGACGACGCTATACTTCGAATCGGCCGAAGCTTCGAAGGTGCCTTCGTTGAAAATGGTGCTGCCGGTATTTTGTGGAGTATAGCGTGCGCCAGTCAGTAGCGATATGCCAACGGTGATAATTATGATCGGGATGATAATGCCCATGACGGGCAGGTCGATCTTAAAGACGTTGCGGACGATAAGCAGGACGCCTGCGAGGACGATGAGCGCTCCCCAGAAGGTCTCACGAAAGAGAATGTTCATAGGACGTGGTGGTGAAGATAATAGAGCGGAGGGGGAGAGATTCGAACTCTCGATAGCACTTTACAATACTATGACGGTTTAGCAAACCGTTGCCTTCAGCCACTCGGCCACCCCTCCGGTTCGGTTGTCGGGTTTCAAAACTTGCCAGAAAGCGGCCTCGTTCCCTTAATCCTCGGTCAGGTGCTCGAAGTGTAATTTTGAAGCACCGCAATCCGGGCACACTTCTGGAAGTGGAGTACCCACGGGAAACAACTTCCCACAGTTATTGCAGCGCCAAATGAGCTCCATGGCTGCTGCACGTGCTTCGGGTTCGGGGATAAAAGGCTCGCTATTTTTAGCGGATTCGATGTTTCTAGGTTCATCCATGATATACCTCACTACAAATTTAATTCCTAAACTCTCACCCGGGATAATCTGTTTAATAAATTGAAGATATGGCTAAAAACAATATGTCGACAACACTTATAATCGTTGCTGATTCCGGCCTCCTCAAGGCATATCGGATCAGCCAGAAATCTCTTACCCATAAACACAAGGCAGAACTGGTAAAAAGCATCTTTTACGAGCAAGCCCATAAAAAGCTCGGCGAGATCGTCACCGATCAGGCTGGCAGATTCCGCGGTTCGGGCAAGGGCTCATATAATGGCGGCGCAACCGGCGAAGAGCACAACCTCGTCCAGGACCTCCAAAAAAAGGTGATCAAGCATCTTGCAACCGACATCGAATCGGTCGTCAAACTTTATGCTGCCGACGCCTATCACATTGCGTTATCGGTCAAGCTCTACAAGCCAGTGCTGGCGTCACTTAAAAAAGATCTGCGGACGAAGTTCAAAAAGACTGTTAATGCAGACCTGACAAAAGAGACGGTCGCAAAGCTCAGAGAGCGGTTCAAGGTATAAATGCGCGACATCATCCTCCTCGACTTGCCGGTTACGCCCTATGCTGAAGTGTGGAAGCTTCAGCATGAGGTTTTCGATCGGTTGCTCGCAGGTGAGGATGCCGACACGCTCATTCTCTGCGAACATCCGCCCGTCTACACATTAGGCCGAGTTACCGACACGGCCAACATCCTCTTTTCCGATGCCGAACTTGCGCGCATCGGCGCTGAGAAGTTCGAGATCGAGCGCGGCGGCGATGTAACGTATCACGGTCCGGGGCAGCTCGTCGGCTATCCGCTTCTCAACCTTTCGCACTACAAAGAGGACCTCGGCTGGTACCTCCGCTCGCTCGAGGAGACGATCATTCGCGTGCTTGCCCGTTACGGCGTCGAAGCATTTCGTGTCGGGGGCAGGACGGGCGTCTGGGTCCGTGGCCATAGCGGCGACGAGAAGATCTGCGCCATCGGCATCAAGGCATCGCGCTGGTGCACGATGCACGGCTTTGCGTTCAATGTCAATACCGATCTCTCGTATTTCGATCGCATCGTCCCGTGTGGCATTAGCGATAAGCAGGTAACGAGCTTGTCAAAGTTGCTCGGGCGAGAGATTGATATGGCTGAAGTGAAACAGCAGTATGTAAAAGCTTTCGAAAAGGTATTCGATTGTAGCACTGAGATCGTACCTGTGATTGCTTAAGAACTTCTTTACGTATAGGCGCTGAAAAGGGGCCCTTATATTGTCCTTGGAGGAATGAGATCATCATGTGACCTATTACCGGTCAGAGTGTCTTTATAGATATGCTCAAGATCCTATTACTATGTATTTTCTGTTTCTCAACAGCAGTTGCCCAAAATCCCGTTGGGTCGCCTGCTCTTGATCCTAAATGCTATTTCCCGACCGTTGGCAAGCCGGGTGAGATCGATACGATCTACGGTGGATTTGCCGAGCAGAAATTAGGCTCAGAATTATATGGGCTAGGAGCGACAAAGACAGAACCCTACAACCATCTGATAATTGGAGGATTGCCAGAGACAGCACCATTTCTCGGAGCAGTCAAAACCGGACCTGGATTCAATCTTCATGATATGAAGGCTTCGAAGGCCGAGAAGTTGCCATTTCCAACAGGTACCGAATTCTTCTTCGGGCATTTTCGCTCGACGGATAAACTGGATATTCTGTATGACCCAAGACATCCACAAATTTATTGGCCGGATGATAATGGCGAATATGATTCCGACAGGTTTACGAGATTAAGATTTCAAAATGAAGGAGATATTGTTGGAGGTTTTTCAGGTTTGGGGATCTATCCTGTCGATGTAACAGGCGATGGAATTGATGACATCATTATTGGTACTAATACTTTTCATACAGATGACAGTAAGGATAGTTTTTATGTGGAATTTTGGGAGGGTGGCCAGAAATTATTTGACAAAGGTGACACAGCTTATTCCGATAGTCAAGCTGTGACGTGGAAAGTCTTTAAGACCCCTCAGGAAAGGCGCGACTATTGTATTTGGGGTGACTTCCGTGGGACTGGAAGGAAAGACGCAGTCTTTCGGGATAATTGGCAAATAGGGGGCGAGCCAGGTGGCAACCTCTATTATTATCGCAATGATCCTCCGTTCTCGATGCAAAAGTTTGTCAATGCGATTAAATTTGATACGTTGATGACGCGCTGGGAAAATGGCACATTGGTAGATTTAGTAATGGGATTTCGTTCGCTCCCCAAAAGTACGCAGGACAGATCCGATGATTTATGGATTAAATATAATGCTTCAAAACTAAGACATGTAGAATATCTCATTTATCGTGGCGGATCTGAGTTCGGAAACAAGCGAATATATGTGGACTCAGCGAGTTACAATTTTCATGATTTAGCTAAGTATGATTTATCTGAATTTGATGGATCAAGCGCAGGTCTAGGTATCGGATATCGTGGTGTCAACGATTATGCTCATGGCGATCTTACCGGAACAGGACAACCTGTATTTTTAGGCGGCGGTGGATGGTCTCAGTTGGACGGTTTTAAGACACTCTACGTCTTCGGAGAATCCTTTGACGATAAGCCTGACATGTTTTTTTACCAGCGAGGCCCTCAAAATGTATATGGCAGAGTAGATACTCTTACGGCAAATAATGACCGCTATCAGGATATGATCTATGCCATGCCTGAATATGCTTCAGAAGAAGATATCACAAATGGCTCAGGAGAGCGGGGCACCATTCATTTAATATATGGAAGCTCAAAAATTCCGGTCAGGACAAGCAGCGTCGATGTGAAAGTAGGTGAGTTTCCTCTGACACTCTCGCCTAACCCTACACAAAGACATACGGTTGTAACAATACAAACGGATTATCCGATGGATCTTTTCATAAACCTCTATAATGTGTTAGGAATCCCGGTGTATCAAACCTCGCGGACATCGATAGGCGGAGGAGAGAAATTTCGTTTGGATTTTCCAAAACTAGCAGACGGGCCTTATCTTTTGGAAATACGATCCAGCGAATTTAGCGTTGTCCGTAAGCTAACCATTGTCCAATAAGCTTCTGGGAGTCAGAAGCCGCCAATCCTTGTTAACTGCACCAAATTTCGAAGATATTTAATCATGATCCCAGTCATTCTATCCGGTGCCCGCACTCCCATTGGCGTATTCATGGGCTCGCTTGCCGAGATGACGGCGCCGCAGCTCGGTTCGGCCGCAATTAAAGGCGCGCTCGAAAAGTCGCAGGTAACTCCCGACCAGGTCAACGAAGTGTTTATGGGCTGCGTCCTTACAGGAGGTGTCGGACAGGCTCCGGCTCGTCAGGCATCGCTTGGCGCCGGAGTGCCGAATACCGTCCCATGCACGACGATCAACAAGGTCTGCGGCTCAGGCATGAAGGCGATCATTACCGGCGCGCAGAGCATTATGCTTGGCGACACTAAGGTCGTCGTCGCAGGCGGAATGGAGTCGATGTCAAACGCACCTTATATTTTGCCGAAAGCACGCACCGGTTATCGCATGGGCAACGGTACCATGATCGACTCGATGATCCACGACGGTCTCTGGGATCCATACGGTAACGTCCACATGGGCACGTGCGGCGAACTTTGCGCTCGCGAACTGACGATCACGCGTGCCGAGCAGGATGAATTTGCGATCCGCAGCTTCGAACTTGCAAACGAAGCAATGGAAAAAGGCTACTTCAAGGATGACATCGTCTCCGTGCAGGTACCGAAAGGCAAAGAGATGGTCAACGTCAGCGAAGACGAAGGCCCGCGCAAAGTAAGGTATGAGAAGATCCCGACGCTGAAGCCTTCGTTCGATAAGAACGGCACGATCACGCCGGCAAATGCAAGCTCGATCAATGACGGTGCAGCTGCACTCGTTTTGACGAACGAAGAATATGCAAAGGCCAATGGCCTGAAAGCTCGCGCACGCATCGTCGCCTACTCAAGCCACGCAAATGCACCGGAGTGGTTCACGATCGCGCCGATCGACTCGATGATCGCCGTGCTCGAAAAAGCAAAGATGACGATTGCCGACATTGACCTCTTCGAGATCAACGAAGCATTTGCAGTGGTGCCGATTGCAGCCGAACGCAAGCTTGGCATTCCGCGCGAGAAGCTCAATGTCTATGGCGGCGCTATTGCCCTCGGTCATCCGATCGGCGCAAGCGGCGCGCGTATCGTACTGAACCTGCTGAATGCGCTCGATCGCGAGCAGAAGAAATTTGGTCTCGCCTCGATCTGCATTGGCGGCGGTGAGGCGACGAGCCTGATTATTGAGAGATTATAAAAATATCCCCAAGTTATGTCGATCTTAAATGTTGCAGTTATCGGTGCGGGCACGATGGGTAATGGTATTGCCCACGTCTTTGCTCAAAGCGGGTTCAATGTCACACTCATTGACGTCAAGGCGGAGTTTCTCTCGCGTGCAGTCGAGACGATCAAGTCGAATCTTGCACGCCAGGTAAAAAAGGGGACACTCTCACAAGAGGATGCCGATGCAACTGTCGGGCGCATCACGCCTGCCACCGATCTTGCCGTTGCTGTAAAGCCCGTTGACTTCGTCATCGAAGCAGCGACTGAGAACCTCGATCTTAAGCGCCAGATCTTTCAAACGATCGACGCGAATGCCCGCGAAGGGGTGATCATTGCCACGAATACCAGTTCGATCTCCATCACGAAGATCGCAGCAATGACGAATCGCTCCGAGCGCGTGATCGGTATGCACTTCTTCAACCCGGTGCCGGTCATGAAGCTTGTCGAGATCATTCGCGGCATCAAGACCACGGATGAAGTCTATGCAGTTGTTAAAGAGCTTTCAGAAAAACTTGGGAAGACGCCCGTTGAAGTCAATGATTATCCGGGCTTCGTTTCGAACCGTGTCCTAATGCCGATGATCAACGAGGCCATCTACTGCGTAATGGAAGGCGTTGCCAAGCCCGAAGATATTGACACGGTAATGAAACTCGGCATGGCACATCCGATGGGACCGCTTGCGCTTGCAGATTTTATTGGCCTTGATGTCTGTCTTGCGATCATGGAGGTACTCTATGACGGACTTGCCGACTCGAAGTACCGTCCGTGTCCACTTCTGAAGAAGATGGTGGCAGCCGGGATGCTCGGAAAGAAGACGGGCGAAGGCTTCTACAAGTATTAGTATATTAGGTGCAATAGTAACGGGCACCACCAATGTACCAAAGTCTTTACTTCGTTGGGATCATTCCTCCCGAGGATATCTTCGCCGAGGTGCATGCATTTAAAGAGCGGATCGCGGAGAAGTATCATTCGCAGGGATCTCTGCGCAATCCGCCGCATATCACCCTATTCCCACCTACGCAAATGCTGGAGGCCATGGAGAAGCAATTCACCGCTCTCCTCGATGAGGTCGCAGGGCATCACCATACGTTTGATATTAATCTAAATGGGTTTGCCGCTTTTCCGCCGAAAGTGATCTTCGTAAAACCTGAAAAAGAATTGCGGATGAATGTGCTGTCGCGCGAGATCGTCGACAACTACATCCATCACATCGCACCCGTGATGGAGTTGCGTACATTCAAGTTTAAGGCGCACATGACGATCGGTTACCGTGACCTCACTCCGGAAATGTTTGCTGCTGCATGGGGAGAGTTTAAGAATAAGCAGTACAAACGGTCGTTTACTGCAACAGATGTATCATTATTCAAGCACGATACCAAGAAGTGGAATGTCATCCACAAAGCAAAACTGTTTAACCCGATAGAAAAGGATGCCGAACAGTCGCTCGGACTCTTTGGCTAAAACTCCCGGATGTGCTTCCCGTCAAAGTAGACCGGCACACCGGCAGTATCGTTGATGAAGATCTCGGCCTCCTTAATGAATGCACCTTGAGCTTTCCGAACTTTGATGATTGCTCCTTCTGTGTTGTACGATTCTCCCGGCGCATAGGCGCGGTCGCGTTTTGCAACACCGTCGGTGATCGGAATATTTGGCGCGAACGCAAGTTGGCCGGCGCTGAACTTTAACTTGGGCGGATATTCTCCGACATACAATGATGAATCGGTCTGTGTGATATACAACTGCGCAAATCCCATATCCGGATCGAGTGCATAAATGTCGAGATTCGAGAAGTGGCTCACCTCCTGCTTAGCATCGCCGAGACTTCCGACGGCAAGCAGCGGCTCATTCCTGCGCTCGGCTTCCGCTGTGATCGGCAAGAATACTGTCGAAAGCTGGATGAGTTGCGCATCGCCAAGCTTGATGGGATTTGTGATGACGTTAAGCACGATCGGTCGCTCCGGATGTCGACCGAGGATCTCCTTGAAGTCCTGCTTGTATCCTTCGATCATTGCCGTTGCCGTTGCCCATGTCTGCTGCTTTGTGAGTGTCTGCATTACGTTGAAGACCAGCAAGATCAACACTGCAAGAACTGCAAGCCCACGCATTACAATACGCAGCTTGCCGATCTTCCACAACGTCATGATAAGGATGGCAACGATAACAAAGACGCCGACGGAAGGGAAGTACACGCGCCACCGCTCGAATGACTGGAAGGACACGACGCCGGTGATGATGGTGAGTACGACCGGCTTGTAAAGTAATCGTGCAGCCTCTTTCTTACCAACCTTCCAGAAGACAAGTACTGCCAGCGCCAGGAGTGCTCCTGCAATAGAAAATCCGAGCGTGAGGTGGCGGTTAATGATGGTCGAAGCAGTCTGGAAATCGAGAGGCGCAAGAATATAACCGATACTGTAGAGCGCATTCTTAATAAAAGCGACGGGCGAGCGGCTGCCTTCGGCCGTTACCGGCTGCATCTCATCGAGGGGCACTGTAAACTGCAAACGGATAAAGAGGAAGAGCACGGCAAGCAGGAAGTAGGGTGCGATCTTCTTAACGAGATCTTTTCGCTGCCGCCACAATTCGCGCGGCGTTTGTGTCCAGACCAACATCGGCAGCAGGACGATGACAACAGCACTCACCTCTTTCGAGCAAAGCCCCAGGAAGAAGAACAAATACGATAGAGACAGCCAGACGATCCGCTTGTTATGCGAAGTCATCGCTTTATATGCCATGAGCAGCGTCATCAGCATGTTAATGGTAGCGATCACATCGGAGCGCGCTGCGATCCAGAGCATATTCGCATCGTGGCAGGCTGCGATGCCGAAGAAGAGTGCGAGGGCAACCGCGACCCATCCCGAGAGGCGAAAGATATTCAGGAGGAGGAAGTAGACAAGTGTCGTTGCGACCAGGTGCAGCAAGAGATTCGTCACATGGAACATCGAGGCGTCCCACCCCCAGAGCCAGAAATCGACGGAGACACTGGAATTCGTCAGCGGCCGCCAGTACTGGGGATTCGGGTCGTTGCGCCAGAACATGGAGATCGCATCGATGAACGTGACGATCGGCGCCTGGATGTCGATGACCATGTAGTCATCGGGCGTAAATCCGGATAGCAGCACACCCTGCCAGATCGCAAGCGTCGGCAAGAGAATAACGAGAAGAGCAACGATCGTGCGTGGACGCTTACTGCTATGGTGCGGTGATGGTTCGAGCGGCACTATTCAAATATACTTAACGATTATTTTGTTCTGGCAATTATGATCACCAAACAAGATACCAAAGAACAATTTGCGAGGACGTCTCAGTCCTACCTTACGAGCGCCACACACGCAAAAAATATTGACCTGGACATCATGCTTTTTCTGCTTCAGCCACATGAGCAGATGTCCGTCCTCGATGTCGCCACCGGCGCCGGGCATACGGCGATGAAGATCGCGCCGTTTGTCAGGGAAGTGCTTGCTACTGACCTGACCGAGGAGATGCTCGAGCGCGTCGAGGAGCTGAAGGCAAAACGCAACATTACGAATGTAAAAACGATGGTCGCCGATGCTGAGGACCTGCCATTCGAAGACGGGGCCTTCGATGCCGTTACCTGCCGTATCGCACCGCACCATTTTCTGGAGATTCGCAAGGCGGTGACGGAGATCGGCCGGGTGATCAAGCCGGATGGGCTATTCATTCTCGAAGACAGTATCAGTCCGCTCGATAACGAGCTTGACATGTTCATCAATACAGTCGAGCGCGTTCGCGATCGTACGCATATCCGCTCGTACACGATTCCTGAATGGCATGATCTTGCCTCGCATGCGCGGCTGGCAGTTGAGGAGACGCTTATTTTCCGGAAGCG
This sequence comes from Candidatus Kapaibacterium sp., assembly GCA_025450975.1. Classification (GTDB taxonomy): domain Bacteria; phylum Bacteroidota; class Ignavibacteria; order Palsa-1295; family Palsa-1295; genus JANWLI01. The sequence goes on from JANWLI010000118.1 coordinate 9,193, forward strand.
GCATGATATTCAGGATTGGATCGCCCGCGCAGCTATATCAGAGGCTGACGGCGAGCAGGTACTTGCATTATTTCGCGAGGCAAGCCCCATGGCCAAGAAATACTACGAGATCACGTTTGATGGCGATCAGCCGCTGTCGTTTACGGATGATAAAGTTATGTTGAAGTTGCGGAGGTTTTGAACTTCTTCATCTGCTCTTGCTGCTGGAGCTGGTTCATTAGCCAGCGCCATTGTTCGGTTGAGCGAAGCGATGTCAGGTCAGGGTCCGTCACGAGCATGTTATAGTCGACGTAGCCTCCGTCGAGCGCCTTCATCAGTAATTCGAATGCACGCATTGTTTGTCCGTCGACAGCGTATCTGCATGCGCAATTGTAGTAGGTCTTCGGATCGATTCCGGGCAACTTAAGCAATTCTTCGATCACCTGGAAACACTCTTCTTTTCTGCCGACAAAATACAGGAGACTTGCATATTTCTGACGCTTATTCTGGTCGTCAGGATTACGTGCAAGGTACCGCTCATAGTATGGAAGCGCTTTCTCTGAGGCCTGCTTGCGCTTTTCCGTATCCTGCAGCAGGTCATAATCGAGTATCAGATTATTATAGATGTCAAGATCGTTCGGCGTCAGTTCGATCGCCTTTTCGTATGCTTCTGCAGCGTTACGGTACTGATGCAGTGCATCGTAAATAAACCCGAGCTGGAAATGGGCGATAGGATTTCCCGGTGAAAGCTCGACAGACTTTTTCCCCTCACGGATAGCCTCTTCGGCATTGCCACGTCGTGCGTGGTAAATACCTAACGCCGAATGGCAGGCAGCATCGGTTGGCTGTAACTCGAGTGCACGGCGGATCGCCGGCTCTGCCTTCTCGAGCCAGGAGATGTTACGATCATACGTCGGATAGATGTGAAGATATACCTGGCCGAGGTTTGCATATGCCCAGGCGAAATTAGGGTCAAGCTTGATCGCCTGCTCATACAGTGAGACAGCATAGAGATAGTCCTGCTTCGTATTGCGGGCCACATGTGCAGCCGCCCGAAGTCCGAACTCGTATGCCTCGGCGTTCTCGGTACGGCGCCGACCTACCTTTTCTTTTTCCTCAGTCGTCAGGATGAGCTTAAGTGACTCGGCGATCTTGAACGATACCTGTTCCTGAATCGCAAAGATGTCATCCATCGTCCCCGGGTACTTCTTCTCCCAAAGCGTACGTCCGGTCTCTGTTTCGATGAGCGTTACGACGATCTGGATCTGCTTCTCGCTTTTTCGAACGCTCCCGGTGAGAACGTGATTGACACCTAACTCTGCGGCGATCTGCTTTAAGGTAAGCTTGGTATTCTTATACTGGCGCGACGTGATCCGATCGACGACGAAGAGCTGCGAGAGTTTTGAAAGATTGCTGATCAGGTCGTCGGCAAGTCCGTCGCTGAACCACTCATTATCATGACCGGGCGAGAGATCATCAAAGGGAAGGACGACAATGCGTTTCTGCCCCTTTACTCTTGCAGACGCTGGCTCGTGGGGTGGAGTAGTGATTTTATGTGTCGCGATAAAATGCTCGAGGGCACGCGTGATCGCTTCAAGATTCTCGATCGCAGTATGCTGCAGACCCGCCAAATGATATTCGAAATCCGGATTGAGGGGAGTCTTATCCAGGACGACCGGTAAGATATGCTTTTTCTTTTCGGCTGCAAGCGATACTTCTTTTAGGACATTTTCGCTTGCAAGCGATGCCTTCGACAACAGGAGCATCAGGATACGGCAGGTATTAATGGCCTCGACGATCTCCGTGCTCCAGCGCGTGGCCGGGTCGATATCGCAGACATCGAGCCAAACGGAATACTCGAGCGCCCGAAGCTCTTCGGCTAGCTTCTGCGCCCGCTCCCGGTCCCGTGAGGAATACGAAATAAAGATATCGGCCATTGGAGGCAAAATTACGCTTATTTTCGGTTGTAACTTTAGGATACTCAAAGCATTATTAAGGTAGTAAGCCGGTAGTCCCACCGACTCTGATCTTTGCCCGAAAGACCCCTCCGAAAGGAAGAATATGTCCCGCACTTAATTATTCATTGAAAGCATATGAAACCTACCACTACGACCACAAAGCAATATTGGGCAATAGTATTGCTTTTCGCGAGCTTGCTCGCAGCATCGAATATTGCCGCTAAGCAAACATTTACCGTCAGCCCCGATCCGGCGACGGCAAAACTGGTGCTCACTTCGCCTCCGGGAGAACGTGTTGTTGAGTACGTGCTCATCAAGAACGTCGCAGGATTCGACGTTCGCCTCAAGATCGCCCTTGAGCCGCGGTTGACAAGAGACATCTGGGTATTCTCATTGCCTGAGGGTAACGAGTACAAACTCCCGGCAAATGAGTCGATCCGCGTGCCCGTCGTCTTTGCGCCGCTTAGGGCTGGCCGCTATGAAGATGTCCTGTCGATCGTTGACGAATTCGGCTATGGCGTCAGGCTGAAAGTACTTGGCGAAAGCGCTGAGCGCTGCATCCTGCGTCAGCCGGCAGAAGTGAAACTCGGTCCGACACCGGTCGGGGAGCGCGCCTGCGAGACGATCCAGATCGGCAATCCGACGTCGGACGTCATCGTCGTTCGCGACATTGCACTTCGCAGTATCTCGGACGAATTTACGCTTCATGAAGTACCGGAGCTGCCCGTTCGTATTCAGCCAGGCGAATACATCAAGTTCGTCGCATGCTACAAGCCTACGGAGTACACGGAAGTGGAGAAGGCGCTTGTGAAAACGACCTATCACTGCGCCAACACGGTCTCAGACACTGATCCAGGTAAGGTTGCAGAGACGATCCTCTATGGGATTGGCGATGCAAATCTCTGTCGCATGAAAGTTCGTGAGCTTATCGAACTTACCGTTCCGGCAGGGGAGAAAGTCTGTGAGAAGATCGTCGTTGCCAATAATACAGATCGCGTCATCATTCTTGGTGAGATCAACTTTGAGCATACAGGCGAACTCGGACTTGAAGATGTTATCGCATTGCCGGTCCGGATTCAACCAGGTACGGAAGTGACTGCCGGTGTTGTCTGCTACAAACCTGATGGTTCGATGGCGGAAACGAAAGGCCGCATCAGCTACACGTATCTGTTCGAGAATGCTGCGCACCGCCAATATACGTCTACCGTCGTGCACGGAGTAGTGCGTCGCGAGCAATGTGTTCTTCGTCAGAC
>JANWLI010000119.1 GCA_025450975.1 Candidatus Kapaibacterium sp.
AGCTTCAGATCTGTCGGCGGGTCGCCAACCTGATGCTGGTAATCTTCCGGATCGTGGCCGGCATAGAAGGCGAAGAACCCGCGGCCCATGTTTGAATAGATATACTTGACCTGGTCCGTACCGTCACGTTGTCCGAGGATGGTGACGTTTTTCTTGATGAAGCTTTTGCGAAACATCGTCGTTTGCCCCATAAAGCCGCGCACGACGTTCACATGATTTTGCGTAAGCATCGTCGGCACCGGATCGAACTTCGCGCTAAAGTCGAAAAGCGCGAAGTAATCATTTTCGGGCGAGCCGATCTCGGCGGGTTGAATGTCGATGTTCGAATACTCGTAAACAACCGGATTTGGCTCGATCTGGAAATTCTCGAACGCGAACGTCTTCGAAAAATCGAGCTTCGAAGCAAAGTTCGGATCCATCGGATCGCCATCGAAGACTGCGTCGCAGATATCGGTGCTCTCGGCTGCAAGAGCAATGTCATAGCTATCGGTTGCCGAACACATGGCAAACATGAAGCCGCCATTGGCGACAAACTCTCTGATCGTCCGTGCAACGTGACCTTTAAGCTCACTCACTTTATTGAAGCCAAGCTTTGATGCCGTTGCTTCGAGGAGTTTCACCTGATTCTGATACCAGGGCTCGAAACGTGAGCTTCCGTAGAACTTGCCGTACTGGCCGGTAAAATCTTCGTGATGGAGATGGAGCCAATCGTACTTGGCGAGTGATCCAGCTTTGATCTCCTCGTCCCACAGTTTATCGTACGGGACTTCTGCGTACTCGAGAGCAAGCGTGACAGCGTCGTCCCAGGGCTGCAGTCCCGGTGGTACGTAGACGGCTATGCGGGGTGCTTTCTCGAGGCGGACGGCGTCCATGTTCTTTTCTTCGGACTGGACGAGGGTAAAGATCGACTGTGCCGAGCCTTCGTCGATCTTCTCAAATCCCACTCCGCGGATGCGACATTCGGCTGCCAGGGCGTCAGAATACGGGGCCATGAAGCTGCCGCCGCGGTAGTTGAGCAGCCAGTCGATCGTAATGCCTTTGCCAAGTGCCCAATACGTTATGCCATACGCTTTTAGGTGATCGGTCTGATCGAGGTCCATGGGGATCAGGAGGCGCTGCGCTGAGGCTGCGAGGGCGCTCGCCGAGATCATGAGTGCAACAACAAAACTTTTCATATCAGGTAATAGAGGAGCAGGGCGTCACGAGACGCCGTTTGTTGACAATACGATTCGGGCGGGAAAAAGTTGCCTCCAGTGATGCCGTTATTTGGCGATCACGAGCGTTTTTACACGTTTGCGAACCGTATTGCCCTCTGAGAAAGTGAGTTCGTAAACGTATACACCATCAGGAAGTCCGTCGAGGGCGATCTGCTCCGAATGACTTCCTGCAAGGTATGGCCGCTCGTCGATCAGTCGTGTCGATATACCAGTCATATCGACAAGACGGAGGGAAACGCTGCCTGCCACTGGCAGATCGAAACCGATCGTGACAGAACCGGCAGCAGGATTTGGATACGGTAACGCAAGCTGAAAGTGAGGGTCGTTTTCGTCTGCCGATAAAGAGCCAATATAGAATCGCGAGTAGATCTGATTGTTCGTGATGTTATCGTCAAGCTCGTCAATGATCGTGATGATCATTTTATAGCAACCGGGCGGATAGTCACGGATGCTTTTCCCGAGGGTTGAATACGTAAACTTCCGGTTGACACCGATCGATGTCAGTTTTTCGATAGTATCCTCAATCTCATACATTAGCTCGTTGGTAGTACAGTTGAGTATCTTAAGGCTGACCGGTACATTCATGGAGATCGTATCGATGCCGACGCAATCGAAGAGGGCACTTGGTTGCACCGATGTTCCTTCGGGAATGACAGCGTCGTCGGGCGGCATTGTTACTCGTGCGACGCGGATATCTCGTCGGAAGGCACGAGCAAAGCGTGAAACAAGGAGGTCGTCAGAAGGACGATCGTCCCCTGGCACTTTAGATTCTACATATAAGGAGTACCATCCGAGTCCGGTGAAATATGGGATTTTCAGCGAGTCGGCTTCAAAATAGTGTTTGTCGCCACTAGAGATCGTTTGGTAGATGGTATCGCGATACATGACATCGCGATGTTGGTGGAGCAGCGATATGTAGATCGGCGCCGACACAAGATCGCTTGTGCCGGAGTTGATATATTCAAATTGAAGGGGGATCGGTTTTAGTGCTTCCGGGCCGGTTGAGTTGTTGACCGGTGAGTGGACACGCAGCCCGGCAAGATTATGGGATAACGTTGTATCGACTACTCGGAGGATCACGCTCATCGTGTCATTGGCTCGAACTTCATCACTCGAGAGCAAAAGGCTAAAGGTAACAATATACGAACCGATCGGAAGTTGTGCGAGGCTCTTGCTGCCATACTTTTCCGGAAATACAAATAGCATCGCACCGGAATCCACGTGAAGTTTAGGAATCGTTGAGTCGAGCACGAGCACAGTCTTCTGGTCGAAACGATCGACGATCGTCGCACGAACGGGGACGCTATATGATTTAGATGCAGGGCTGGTCTCCGCTTTGCAAGTGATCGACAGCTTTCCTATTTTCCCAACATGCTTCCGGGCGTCTGGAAGTGGGTTGATTATGGAGACGAGGCGAACGTCGTCGCGAACGCCAACGAAAAAGGTTGTCGATACGGTATCGTCTATGCGATTCTCGTCATTGGGAAGCACTGCATAGGCTTTAATTAGGTAGCGCCCTGATTTTACCAGAGTAAAGTGCTTGAAGTTGATAGTCCGGGTTTCTGCGGCTGCCCAGTTCGTTGAAGTGAGCATGTCATTTACTACCAGTTTGCCGGTAGAATCGTAAGCAGCGAAATGCAGATCGGCAGTTGATTGATGCTTCGTCCCGGTATTCCTGAAGCGCACGGACGTTGCGACCGTATCGCCAGGTTTCTTGAACGATCCTGCCTGCGGGCTGAGGATGGACTCGGCCTTGATGTTATTACTCAGCGGCGTGATCGTAAATGTGTTGCGCGCCGTGTCGTTCGTGCGGTCGACATCGTCGCTTAAGAGGGCGATGACTGCCACGTTATAGCATCCAGGTGGAATGTTGCGTGTGTCAAAGTTGCCAGCTTTATACGGGAAAATAAATTCGACGGCGGCGTCACCAATTAATTCGGGAATGGTCGAATCAGCCTGAAAGACAAGGACATTATCCCCGCAGCGCTTGATCTGTACGCGCGCTTTTACGTCAAACCTATCGTCGACACCGATGTTACTAAACCTTCCGCGCACGCGAAGTGCGGTGCCTTCACGAATCGTTGTGTCATTGGGGTAAGTAACATTGACCGCACGAATGTCCGTCTCATAGCGTGTATCCCACTCGTGACAAGAGGAGTTATCGTTTTCATTTTCATCGTCCTCGAGTTCGGCATACACGCAGATCTCATAGGGAAGTGTTGTCGTCGGGGTGTAGTCACGGAACGTCCCATCGCGATACTCGCCGCTTGTCCAGTTGTAAATGTACTCAGTATCGCGATAGACGATCGTCCCTTGGCGGGAGATCGTTGCAACAACACGCACATTCGTCTCATCGGATGTCCCGGAGTTCTGAAATTCTGCCCGAATATTTGTCGGGACGCCCAGGGGTATTCGTGAGTTGGGAGGCGGTTGGAGGATCTGGGTCAGCGTGATATTATGCGTGTACTGTGCCAAGGCCTGGGACCACACAAGCATGACCAGTAACCCAATAATAACACACTCTACCTTCCGCATACCGGTATGACACGAACGAATGTCGGGATGTGACAGGTGGCTACCTAACGATCGCCAGCGTGCGGGTTATACGTTTTGCGAGGCCGTCATGGCCGGTGAAGGTGAGTTCGTAGAGGTAGCTTCCGTTCGGGAGGTCGGAAAGATCGAGAGCGACGGAGTGGCGTCCGGTAGTGTAGTACGTTCGGGCAAGAACTTCGCGGTCGACTCCAAGCATATCGGTTAGTCGCATCGATACGACGCCTTCATCAGATAATGTAAAGCCGAATGTTGTGATGCTTTTTGTCGGATTCGGATACGTTTGGTCGAGCGAGATCTGCGCGTTCGACACGAGCGGCACGTCTGCTCCCTGCAGCACGGTGAACATGACGGATGTTGTGTCGTTATCGGCGAAGGTGTCACCATCGGCCATCACCGTAACGGTTGCGCGGTAGCAGCCGGGTGTGAGGTTACGAACATCCATCGACCCGTTCTGCGAGGGGAAACTGTGCGTCTTCTTTCCCATGTCGGCATTGAGCACAGGAATAACGATCTGTGAATGGAAGACGACGGTCGTATCACCGCACGGACGGATGTCGATGCGCGCGGGAATATTCGACTTTCCGGTAAAGCCGCCCTGCCATCTGAAGGTCGCTACGGGCGTAAATGTCTGGCCCTCGGTTTTCTCTTCGCCTGGCATGGGGCTGGTGATCGCAAGCGTAGCGACATCTCCACTAAATCCGCGGAAGATCTTATGGACGAGCGAGTCGTCGGATTTGCGCACGTCGCCTGAGAGGACCGACATACCGACAACTCTGAACACGCCGAGGCCTGTTGGCTTGAAGTTCGCAAAGGTCACGTCGCGTGTTTCGAGACTTGCAAGAGCCATGAAGCGAACGTCGCTATAGATGATGCTGTCCTCCTGATTGCGTGCGAAGACAAGTGCTTGCACCAACGACTCGCCGCTCTGTCCGCTATTTGTGTAGCGAACGGCAACAGGGACCGATGTCGTGTCGACTGCGAGCACGAAACCATTGATGGGACTGAGGATGGTGTCGACGCGAATATTTTTTGTCAGACCGGGCTCGATGATGCTGAAGGTTTGGGTGAGCGTATCGTTGGCGCGGTTGCTGTCAAGAGCAAAGTTCACACTTACGCTCATTCGGTAGCAGCCGATCGGTAAGTTCTTGATAGTAATGCCGCCCTTTTGTGAGGGGAAACGGAATGCGATGGCACCAGAGTCAGTATGAAGGTACGGGATCGTCGAGTCTGCAGAGAAGACGACGGCATTATCGAAGCAGCGGCGAATGACGACCGATGCAGGAATATTGGAAAATTGCTTCGTATTGCTTACCTCCGGAATGAACGTCGCTGTTGGCTGGAAAACGGTACCCACGTCCTTCTTCTCGTTCGCCGTAGGGTTTGTGATCGCTGCAGTACGAATGTCATTCGGGTAATTGTAGAAGACGTTGAACCGCAGGGTGTCGTCGCCGCGCCATTCGTCATTGATCGAGTGTGTTATCGCCGTGACCGTGTACATGCCACGAAGTAACGTCGTAAAGCTATCGAAGACGGCAATGCGAGTTTCATTCGCTATCCAATCGTTAAAGATGGCCGAGTCGCGCATGACGAAGTTGCCGCCGGAATGTCTGACACTCACGGTGAGCATCACATTGTCCTGCTCGTTCAACCCGATATTCTTGAATTGTACAGAGACCGGTAATGTCTGTACAGAAGTCACATATGCATTTGCTAGTGGCGTGACCGGCGCATCGGCTCTGACATTATTAAAGTTTGGGTAGAGAGTGATCGTCCGGAATACGGTGTCATTTGTACGATCTGCTTCGACGGGATGATTGGCGATAATTGCGATGCGGTAGCATCCGGCATCGAGCGTACGGATATCGTAGCTTTCCTGGCGTGAGGGGAATGTCAGCTCGCGCGGCAGTGAGTCGACGTAGAGTTCTTCGATTGTCGTATCTGCCTGGAAATAAAGTTTGTCATCCACGCATCTGCGAAGTTGTACGCGCGCCTTGACATCGAACTGATCCGCGAGGCCGATATTTTCGAAGGTGCCACGGACGCGAAATTCCGAGTGTGCACGGATGGTGTCGTCGAGGCCTGGATACGTGATCGAGTCGGCGCGAAGATCCGTGTCGTAGACGCCGAAGAACATCTGGCAGAGTGTGTCGTTCGAGCGCTGCTGGTCAGAGGGAAGATCGGCAACGAGGCAGGCAGTATACTCGCCGCGAGCGAAGGGCATGAAGGTACGAAAGGTAAGCGTCAGCTGAACATTATTGAGCCAGTTCGGTACGGTGACCGTATCGCGATACACGATGCCGTAGTCTTCCTGCGAGATCGTTGCATAGACCTTGACAGCCGACTGAGCGTTCGACCCTACGTTTGTTGCTGTGCCGGTAACAACGATGGGGATGCCGACAACGCGACGCTCATTTGCAGCGGGCGACGTAATGCTATTCGTCGCAATATTATTCGGCTGTGCCCAAGCTTGTTGGAGGGTGCACAATACAAGGGCAACGAATGCGAAGGGTAACCACAACTTGGACATAAGTCATTAACTAACACCGCAACTCCGGTGAGAGTTAATGAAAAAACCGGGCGAAAGCCTTGTTACTGGCCTGTTTTCGACTGGATGTAGGCGACGATATCGGCGATCTGCTGATCGGCGAGGATATCTTTGGCGTAGAAGGCCATCGCGCCGGTGCCGAAGCGGACGGAGGTCACTGCGTACTCTGCGTCGCTTGCGACCTCTTTAAGCGCCGGTCCGATCTTATCGGCGTTGAGGTCGTGGCAGCCCGCACAAGTGCGTCCGAAGAGTTTTTCGCCTACTGCCGGATCGCCGGGAAGCTGGAGGATGGCCTTGACGAAGGGCTTTGCGATCTTCTCATCGATAAACTTATCTTTTTCGAGTGGCGGCTTAGCGGCCCACTGAATGGTCAGATTCTTTGTGATCGCTCCGGGTGCAGTCTCGAGTGATACGAGGTAGGCATTAAGCACTTCGACCTCGGCAGGTTTGAGTCCGCCGGCTTTAAGCATGAAGATATCTGCGCAGAGCATGCCGCCGTATGCGTTCTTTGCAAGCGCATCGCCTTTATATCTTCCGGCCCAGGTGGAAGTGCGCTTCGTTACGCCAGCAAGAGTGTGGCCCTGACGCAAACGAGTATCCTTTTTCGTCGCATGACAGGTTAGGCACGATACCTTGATCTTGCCGAGCGATGCATTTGCGTACAACTTTTGTCCTTCTGCGGCTTTCGGGTCGAGTGTAGCTGTTGCAGTATCAGCAGTGACAGGTGTCGTGTCAACGGCGACGACGGGAGTGGAATCGGTAATGCCGAGTTCTGTCTCGACGCGCGATTCGGTTGATTGCGCAAGCGTCGTATCGCCAACTTCAGGCTGGCCGGCTTCTTTCTTGCCGCAGCTTAAGAGGAAGACGCCGATCAGGAACAGGTAGAGTGGGAGAAATCGCAGATTAACCATAGGTCCAACAAGATATTGCATTAAAGCTCTTCGATCGGCTGCCGGCCGGTAAATCCTCCGTCGAGGGTGTGCCAGTGGTCGATCGTTGTTTCCCCGAGCATAAAGCAAAGATACACTTCTTCTCCGTTTGTGCGCAGCGCGGGGAAGTCGATGAGTCCTTTTTCCAGGTCTTTGAGTTCGATGCCGCGATGGTTGAGATCGCGGATGAGCGAGACAAGCTGCTCCATTTCCGCAGGAAATGCCTTCTGGCCGTTCGGTCCCATGCCACCGAAATACTGGTGACGGTAGATATTGTATCCCTTACGGTCGAGTTCGACCTTTAGGCTTGAGATCGTCTCGAGCACGGGAATGATCGTGTTAAGCTCTTCGCGCGCTTCGGCCAGCGAGTAATGTTTTGCGTATCGGTGCGCCATCTCGGTAAGTTATTTGCCTCCGGTGAACAATGCTTTAACTATATGTCCTGCAATTGCAGGATTTTCCTTCAGACGTCGGACGGAGTATCCGTACCAGTCTGCACCGAAGGGGACATATACCCGCAACCGATGACCTTCGCGTAAGAGTTCACGCCGTTTTTGATCGCGGACGCCGAGGAGCATCTGGAATTCGTACTGCGCCGGCGCGAGACCGCACTGGCTAACGAGACTACGCGCGCCGTTGATGAGCACATCGTCATGCGTTGCAATGCCGACGTATGCGCCGCCGACGAAGGCGACTTCGAGACAGCGCAGGAAATTGTCCTGCACTTCTTTACGATCCTGGAATGCGATCGCTTCCGGCTCGATGTAGATGCCTTTGCATAAACGGATATTCGTTTTACCGCCTGCAAGTAAATTCTTGATATCTGCTTCGGTGCGGCGCAAGTATGCCTGCAGGACAACGCCGACGTTGTCATACTCCTTGCGGAGCTTGGCGTAGAGATCGATCGTCAGCGACGTATAATGCGAGTCCTCCATATCGAAGCGGACGAAGTTATTCGTCGCGCGGGCAGTGTCGAGGATGCGACGGACGTTCCGCTCGCAGGCAGCATTGTCGAGACCGAGACCGAGCGATGTTAGCTTGATCGAGAGGTTGGAGGTTACCTGCTCTTGCTGGATACCGTTAAGCACTTCGATCGAATACCTTGTATTCTCTTTGGCTTCGTCGAGTGACTTGATATATTCGCCGAGTACGTCAACGGTTGCCATGGCGCCTTCGGCATTGAGCACGCGCACGACGCGGATCGCATCGCCCAGGACTGCACCGGCAATATAGCGTGCGCTCACTTTTCGTACGATCGACTTCGGTACGAGGGGCAGGGTAGCAGCGATCAGCTTATTGAGAATATTCATTCAGCGGTGAGTTTGTAGATCGTGCTCGAGATGGCATCTGCTAAGAGTAATGCGCCTTTATACGGTATAGGAAGGCCCGGTACAAATCCGTTACGCGCATCGGTGACGGCGACTTCGCGGGCTGTTTGTCCGCTTGGAAGTTCAAGTGCGTAGAAGATCGTATTCGAAGGGATATCGGCTGTCGATGCGAAGCTAAGGGTAAAGAATGCGTGCTGTGTCGTCACAGCAACGGGGCTTCCGAGCGGCTCCGTGAAGCGGCGCTGCCAGATCTTCTCGTTGCTTTCGAGCAGGAATGCATCGATGGCACCGACAAAATCACCGCCCCCCATTTGGAAGCCACTTGCAAGGATGATATCGTTTGAGACGGAAATATTTGTAGGAATATAGTCCAGCTCTTGTCCGAATATTTGCTTTGCATTTTCCGAAAGATCGTAGCCAACGACAAGCGTGCTGCGGCGCACACCACTTGCATCAAGGTCGCCCTGAGCGCCGAAGACAATGTGGTCTTTCTCTTCTCCTGCAAGTGCGATGTTCGAGGTGATGCGCATTCTCGGGAATCCCCAGCGTTGCTCGATAACACCATCGAAGGAAATTTTGTAGACGCTGTCGGAGCCGGTCGTCGTATTGTGACTCAGTGCTACAAAAAACGACGTGGCATTCGACGCAGCAGATACAGGAATGAGCTCGGGTCCGAGTTGAAATTTCTGAGTGCCTGTTGTGATGTCAATGCCGCGAATGCCCTGATCGGCAATGGTGAGGAGGAGGGTCCCGGCGAGGTTCATATCGGAACGTGTCGTTGAATCGATGCGCTGCCATCGGATCGTACCGTTGTAGCCGACGCCGGTCAGCGTACCGGAAAGATGTTGTGCTACGATGATGTCATTGTTTGCCGCAATGCGATAGACCGGGTCGCCGGCGGCGAGCATGACAAGCGACGTCAGCGAGTCTCGCTCGTTGAATATGGCCAGTTCGCCCTTCCAGGTCCCAATGGCAAATCCCTTTTCTCCGGGCAGCGGAAGAGGTGTAGTCTTGTACGAAACGGAAAGTAGAGGAGTAATTTTTGTCGTTACTTTTGGTACTGCGACAGGCATAATGCGGCGCGTGCCATCGCTCCGATAGGAGAAGCTGGTGATCTCGGGCGGCTCGACGTCGGTCGGACGGCACCCGGCAGCAGCGACAAGTATGATGAGCAGAAACCTTCTCATGAAGTAGCGGCTCCCTAAACCACTTTTTTGATGAGTTGTTCCGCAATTGTATAGGCGGCTTCGTCGCCCATTGCCCCGATATGTGCTGCCTCGAAAATGGCATCGGCGGATGCGCCCACATTACGTGCTCCGAGGATGTGAGAATAGAGCTGACGATCCCAGCGCAGCTGTGTGAGAATTGCGACGATACAGAGTTCGCGGGTGACCGAATCGAGCGCCGGACGCGACAGCGTTTTTCCATAGCCCTCGATGACTGCCCAGGCGGCAAGCTCGGGGGAGAGCTTGAGCATTTCCTCGCGGACACGTGGGGCGTTTTCGGCATATACACGCTTATACAACTTTTCGCCTTGCTCACGATGCAGGTCGTATCCGGCTGCAGCGATCTCAGCCTGGGCTGCAGGGTCAGCTATGGGCTCGGGCCATGTACGAGCCAAGGCTCTGAGCGCTTCGAGCGCTGCGGGAAAGCCGGCGAAGAGGTAGAGTTGAAGGAATGCCTCGTAGACTTCATCACGCAATGCATGCGTTCGGATCTCGTGCAGTTCGGCGATCAGCTTCTCGCGGTGTTCCGGACGGCAGGCAAGTGCGGAAGCCCGGATGAGTGATGAAGTACGTTTGTCAAGGGGCATTTACTGGATCTCGATCTCTGAGCGTTCGGCAGGTATCTTCTCGGTAATAATATCAAGCACAAGGGCAGCGATATCCTGCGGCTCGATAATACGGCCGGAGCGATTAAGCGACGCAAGCTCGGCTTCTGCTTCAGCAAGTGAGCGGCCGGTGCGCTTCACGATATTTTCTATACTGTGCATAAGCACGTCTGTCTTGACAAAACCTGGCATGATCGCAGCGACACGAATACCGAAGCGTTTGAGTTCGTGTTCGAGCGCGAGCGAGAGGCCGAGGAGCGCATGCTTGGATGCACAATACGCGGAGCCGTAAGAAAAACCATAGAGAGCGGCTGTCGATGCGATGTTAACGATGAAGCCACGCTTCGCTTCTTTCATACCGGGGACAAGAGCTCTAGCAAAGAGAAACGGAGCGGTGACGTTCGTTGCTAGCATCTGGTCCCAGAACTCCGTGCTTGTTTCTTCGATCTTAAACGACTTTGCCATGCCGGCATTATTGACGAGGATGGAGATCGTACGGTGCTCGTCGAGCAAGCGTTCGGTAACGAGTTGAATGCTGTCGCGATCGGTGAGGTCGCAGGTGTAAGCGAATGCTTTGCCGTTGCCTGCAATGATCTCATCGCGCACCTGATGCAATTCATCTTTTGAGCGTGAGACGAGCAGCGTCGTAATACCGCGCGAAGCAAGGTGCAAAGCGATGGCCTTGCCGATGCCGCGGCCGGCGCCGGTGATGAGTGCGGTATCAGTCGGCAACAACATGGTATTCTTTGTCAGAACAGTTGTAAAGAGTGTTAGCGTGCGCTCCGTATGCCAGCGCGAATTGAAAACCTTCGCGGATGCTGCGCGCGCTCCAGAGCCCATCGGCACGAAGCACGAGCAAGCCGACCTGCATGTCTTTCGTCAGGTGGCGATCGGCAAGGATACGTTTTACGGCTTCGTCGAGAGCGTGTTCAGGTTCGACGCCCTGGCGTAACTGCTCGACGATATGAAAGGCTGAGACTGCGCGCATGACAAGTTCACCGGTGCCCGTAGCAA